>NZ_JBSFTP010000058.1:0-48524 GCF_053591315.1 Streptomyces sp. NPDC003042 | reverse complement strand
GGATGGGGGAAGGGCGGGTAGGGGACAGCCCCGCGCAGCGGCCGGCCCCGGCCCCGCCCACGGCCCGGCGGACGGAGTCCGGGACAGCAACCCCCGAGCGCCGGCCCGGGACACCGGCTCAGCCCCGACGGACGGAGTCCGGCGCAGCGGCGCGAAGCCCGGGAGGCCCGCCAGGGCCGAGCGGTGCGAGCGGCGCGTTAAGAGGAAAGGTGGGCGCGGACCTCGGTGGCCGCCGAATCCCCGTAGGCCTTGGTGAAGCGCTCCATGAAGTGCGCACGGGCCAGCGTGTACTCCTGGGTGCCGAGCGTCTCGATGACCAGCGTCGCCAGCATGCAGCCCAGCTGCGCGGCACGCTCGAGGCCGACCCCCCAGGCCAGCCCGGTCAGGAAGCCCGCGCGGAACGCGTCGCCGACACCGGTCGGGTCGATCTTGGCCATCTCTTCCGGGCAGCCGACGACGATCGTTTCCTGTCCGACCCGCTCGATCCGCACGCCCTGCGCGCCGAGCGTGGTGACCCGGGTGCCGACCTTGGCGAGGATCTCCTGGTCGGTCCAGCCGGACTTCGACTCGATGAGGCCCTTCTCGTACTCGTTCGAGAACAGGTACGTCGCGCCCTCCATCAGGGTGCGGATGTTCTCGCCGTCCATGCGGGCGATCTGCTGCGAGAAGTCGGCGGCGAAGGGGATGCCGCGCGTCCGGCACTCCTCCGTGTGGCGGAGCATCGCCTCGGGGTCGTCGGCGCCGATCAGGACGAGGTCGAGGCCGCCCACGCGGTCGGCGACGGCCTTGAGTTCGATCTGCCGGGCTTCGCTCATCGCGCCCGTGTAGAAGGAGCCGATCTGGTTGTGGTCCGAGTCGGTCGTGCAGACGAAGCGCGCGGTGTGCAGCACTTCGGAGATCCGTACGGAGTCGGTGTCGACGCCGTGCCGTTCGAGCCAGGCGCGGTACTCGTCGAAGTCGGAGCCGGCCGCGCCGACGAGGATCGGGCGGCTGCCGAGCTGGCCCATGCCGAAGCAGATGTTCGGGCCGACGCCGCCCCGCCGTACGTCGAGGTTGTCGACGAGGAAGGAGAGGGAGACCGTGTGGAGCTGGTCGGCGACCAGCTGGTCGGCGAAGCGGCCCGGGAAGGTCATGAGGTGGTCGGTGGCGATGGAGCCGGTGACTGCGATGCGCACGGCGTGGATGCTCCTGCGGAGGACGGCGAGGGGACATTCAAAACTACCCGGTCGGCGGCCTCAGGCCGACCGGCAGAAACTACCCCGTAGTAGGACTTCCTTCACCCGCCGTGCCGTGCCTACCGTGCCCCATGACCTACACCGATGGCTTCGGGTATGCCGAGTACACCGCCGACGCTCGGCCCGGCTTCGCTACGTTGCTGGGCGACTGTGCCCGCATGGCCCCGCACTGGGCGGTGCCGCGGGCTCCCCGGCCGGTGCGGGTGGCGCCCTCGCAGATCCACGGCGTCAGGGTCCCGTCGGCCTCGGCCCGGCTGATCGCGTCCACCGCGGCCTACGGGGACTAGCCTGGCGAGGGAACCGGTTGCGCGGCTGTTCCGTCACACACGCATCACACGGCGGGACATGCGAAGGAGCGATGCGGTGACCAGCGAACAACCCGACACATCACATGCCACACGACGGCGGCCGTCCTGGGCCATCGGCTCGATCGCGGCCGCCGTCCTGCTCGCGGGCAGCGGGACGGCGTACTGGGCGTCCACGGCCCACGGCGACGCCGCGGGCGGCGGTCGTACGGGTGACAGCGCGGCCGTCGCGCCCCGGGACGCCGGGAGCCCCACGGGGCCCGGCATCGCGCCCGGGGAGCCGGATCCGTCCGGTGGCGGCGTGGTCTACACGGCGGAGGCCAAGCTCCCGGAGGGTCCGCCCACGGCGCCGGCCTTCGTCGCGTCCGGCGAGGTCACCTCCGAGGAGGTGGCCCGGCTCGCGACGGCCCTCGGCATCCCGGGAACCCCGCGGCTGAGCGGCGAGCAGTGGCAGGCCGGGGAGGGCGCCGACGGGTCCGGGCCCCGGCTCACGGTCACCCGTAAGGCCCCCGGAACCTGGAGCTTCGCCCGCTTCCAGGCGGTGGGCACGGACGGCTGCGTGCGCGGCAAGGACACCTGCGGCCCCGCCACCCTGCCGGGCGGCGGCGGCGACGACGCGGCGGCGGCGGGCAAGGGCGGCGGCAAGCCCGTGTCCGAGCAGGCGGCGAAGGCCGCCGCGGCTCCCGTGCTGGCGGCCGTCGGCCAGAGCGGCGCCAAGGTCGACGCCCGCCTCACGCAGGGATCGGTCCGGGTCGTGACCGCCGACCCGGTGGTCGGCGGGCTGCCCACTCAGGGCTGGTCCACCAAGGTCAGCGTGGGCTCCGACACCCAGGTGGTGTCGGCCGGCGGCGAGCTGAAGGCACCGGTCCGCGCGGCCGAGCAGCCGGTGGTCGGGGCCGTGGAGGCGCTGGCCCGGCTGAACGCCGCGAGCGCCCGCGGCGGCGCGGACCCGGCCCCCAGCGGTTGCGCGACCTCCGTCCCGCTGAACCCCGAGACCCCGCCCGGGCCGACGGACACGGTGCCGTGCGATCCGGAGCCGCGCCCGATGAAGCCGCCCCGGACCGAGACCGTACGGGGGGCCGTGCTCGGGCTGGCCCCCGGGACGGTGGACGGCGGGCGCGCTCTGGTGCCGGCCTGGCTGTTCGACGTGGCGGGCAAGGGCGGCAGGCCGGGCCACACGGTGGTCCAGCCGGCGGCCGAGGACAACCCCGCCCCGGGGCCCTCGCAGGGGCGTACCGTGCCCGGGTTCTCGTACGACGAGGAAGACCGGAAGCTGACCGTGAACTTCTGGGGCGGGGTGTGCAGCAGCTACGCCCTGGAGGCGCGGGAGCAGGGCGCCTCGGTCCTGGTCAAGATCACCGACACGCCGCACAAGCCGGACCAGGCCTGCATCATGCTGGCCAAGGAGATGTCCCTGACGGTGACGCTCCAGCAGCCGCTCGGCGACCGGAAGGTGGTCGACGCGACGTCCGGCGAGACGCTCCCCCACCAATAGCGGCGAAGCCGCCGGAAGACGCGTGCGGCGAAGCCGCCGGAAGACGCGTGCGGCGAAGCCGCCGGAAGACGCGAAAAGGCCCGGGCCCCAGTCGGAATCGACCGGGGCCCGGGCCTTTTGGCGCACGCTTAGCTGAACGAGTCGCCGCAGGCGCAGGAGCCGGTGGCGTTCGGGTTGTCGATGGTGAAGCCCTGCTTCTCGATGGTGTCGACGAAGTCGATGGAGGCGCCGTGCAGGTACGGGGAGCTCATCCGGTCGGTGACGACCTTGACACCGTCGAAGTCCTTGACGACGTCGCCGTCGAGGGAGCGCTCGTCGAAGAAGAGCTGGTAGCGCAGGCCGGAGCAGCCACCGGGCTGGACGGCGACGCGGAGCGCCAGGTCATCGCGGCCTTCCTGCTCCAGCAGGGTCCTGACCTTCTCGGCGGCGGCGTCGGACAGGAGGATGCCGTCGCTCACAGTGGTCTTGTCGTCCTGTACGGACATCTGCATTCACTCCCGAAGTGGGCGGCTCCCCGCCGGAGGCTGGGGAAACGTCGGACTCTTGCCGTCGATGGCAACCAGCGCGACCGCGGATTCATTCCGGGGCCGGCACTCGTTTCAGATATTCATGCTCGCACACCCTCGCGGAGCGGTGGACCTGATGAACCGGACGGCCCGTGGTGGGGCGAATGCGTCACATCGACGCTATCGGGCATCGTCAAAGTGACATGAAGCCGCTATGATAGATAGCGTCAAATAGACGAGAAGTCGAAGCGCCTCCAGAAATCCCTTGTCGCAGAACAGAAAGGGTGCGTGTCGTGACCACCGCCCAGCCCTTGGACGTCCAGCCGACGCCCCTTGCCCTGCTGCTGCTCGGCCGCGAAGCCGACCCGAAGAGCGAGCGCGGGGTGGAGTGCCCCGGCGACCTGCCGTCGCCGTCGGACCCGAACCTGGTGGCGCGCGCCCGGGCGGCCAAGGAGAAGCTCGGGGACAAGGTCTTCATCCTCGGCCACCACTACCAGCGGGACGAGGTCATCGAGTTCGCCGACGTCACCGGCGACTCCTTCAAGCTGGCCAAGGACGCGGCCGCCAAGCCGGAGGCCGAGTACATCGTCTTCTGCGGCGTGCACTTCATGGCCGAGTCCGCGGACATCCTGACCTCGGACGACCAGAAGGTGGTCCTGCCCGACCTGGCCGCCGGCTGCTCGATGGCCGACATGGCCACCGCCGAGCAGGTCGCGGAGTGCTGGGACGTGCTGACCGACGCGGGGATCGCCGATGTCACGGTGCCCGTCTCGTACATGAACTCCTCGGCCGACATCAAGGCCTTCACCGGCAAGCACGGCGGCACGATCTGTACGTCGTCGAACGCCAAGCGCGCGCTGGACTGGGCCTTCGAGCAGGGCGAGAAGATCCTCTTCCTGCCGGACCAGCACCTCGGCCGCAACACCGCCGTCCGCGACATGGGCCTGTCCCTCGACGACTGCGTCCTCTACAACCCGCACAAGCCGAACGGCGGCCTGACCGTCGAGCAACTGCGGAACGCCAAGATGATCCTGTGGCGCGGCCACTGCTCCGTGCACGGCCGTTTCTCGGTCGAGTCGGTCAACGACGTCCGCGCCCGCATCCCCGGCGTGAACGTCCTGGTGCACCCCGAGTGCAAGCACGAGGTCGTGGCGGCGGCGGACTACGTCGGCTCGACGGAGTACATCATCAAGGCGCTGGAGGCGGCCCCGGCCGGCTCCAAGTGGGCCATCGGCACCGAGCTGAACCTGGTCCGCCGTCTGGCGAACCGTTTCGCCGCCGAGGACAAGGAAGTCGTCTTCCTCGACAAGACGGTCTGCTTCTGCTCGACGATGAACCGCATCGACCTCCCCCACCTGGTGTGGACCCTGGAGTCCCTGGCCGAGGGCAACCTCGTCAACCAGATCCAGGTCGACAGGGAGACGGAGAGCTTCGCGAAGCTCGCCCTGGAGCGGATGCTCGCGCTCCCGTAGGGCGAGCGACGCAGTGACGCGTGAAGGGGGTCCGGGATTCCCGGACCCCCTTCACGGTCTCAGAGATAGAGCTGGCGTCCGCAGTGACGGCAGCAGACCTTGTCCCCGCGCCGCTCGGTCCCCAGGTGCTCACACGGCCGCCTGCTGCCACCCGGCAGCCGGGCACCTCTGCTGTGGGCGATCCGCAGGACATCTCCGAGGGCCCTGATGAGATACCCGACCGCGTGGCGCACCTCGGGCGGGGACACGGCCCCGCCGGGGGCGGACGCCAGTGGCCGGAAGTCCCGGAGCATCTCCTCGGCCGAGGCGAGCAGGCCGGCCTCCACCTCGTCGGCCACCCTGGACATCCGACTGCCGGGATCGTCCGTACTGAGGTAGCAGGGTGCGCCGTCGGGTGTGGTCCACGGCAGCAGCCGCACGCCTTCCGCGTCACTCGTCATCGTGTCTCTCCTCCGCGCCGCCGTTCCGTGAACCCCTGGCACTCACGGCGGCCGGGTCGCTACGGTGTGTGTCATCAGCATCACCCTCCGGTAGATCGGCTCAACAGGGGCACGGCGTCCCGGTGTTGAGTACGGGACGAAAACAGCGAGGCGAGACGATGAAGTACCAGCCCCAGGCCCTGACCCCCTACATCTCCGCCCGCCACTACTTCGGTTCGGAGCAGCGGCGTTACCGTGAGCGCGCGGGGCTGTCCCTCGTACAGCTCGCGGGCATCCTCAACTCCAGCAAGAGCACGCTCGCGCGCGTGGAAACGGCCGAGCTGATGCCGCCGCCCGACCTCCCGGCCCAGCTCGACGCGGCCTTCGGCTCGGACCGGCACTTCCACGGGCTGTTCGAACTCGCCAAGCGCGAGGCGCATCCGGACCAGTACCGGCGGTACATGGACTTCGAGGCACGGGCCGAGACGATCGAGCAGTTCGGCTCCCAGGTCGTGCCCGGCCTGTTCCAGACCAGGGCCTACGCCCACTCCGCCCTCAGCTGTCAGGAGGATCTGTCGCCGGAGCAGGTCCAAGAGCGCGTCGCCGCCCGCATGTCCCGGCAGGAGCGGCTCAGGTCGGACAGTCCTCCGCACCGGTGGGCGATCATCGACGAGGCCGTGCTCCGGCGCCGGATGGGCAGCCCCGAAGTCGGCCGCCGACAGCTGGCCGCACTGCTGGAACAGGCCGATACCGCGCACAGTAAAGTGCAGGTGATGCCGTTCGGGGCGGGTCTCCACTCGCTGTTGGGCGGCGCACTGACACTGCTGACGCTTCCCGACGGCTCCACGGTGGCCTACGAAGAGGGCATCCAGGCCGGTCATCTCTACGAGGACCGGGACGCGGTGAAGAGGTGGCGGCGGCAGTACGAGGTACTGCGTGCGAACGCCCTCCCGCCGGCCGAGTCGGCGGAGCTGATCCAGAAGGCAATGGAGGACCACAGGCCATGCGACACACCCCAGACGACCTGAGCGCCGCCCGCTGGCGCAAGAGCAGTTACAGCAACACCAACGGGGGCGAATGCGTCGAGGTCGCCCACGGCTTCCCCGGCGTCGTGCCCGTGCGGGACAGCAAGAACCCCCACGGCCCCGCGCTCGTACTGGCGGCCGGCGCGTGGACGACGTTCGTCGCGGACCTGAAGGCCGGGGACGCGCCCGCCCACTGAACAGCGCAGCCGCAGCCCGTCCCGGCGTCATGCCGGGACGGGCTTCTTCGTCTCGCTGGGCTCGTCAATCGACCCGGGCCACGACCGCGACGTCATGCCGACGGCCTGCGAACCGCGGCATCGCCGTACCGGGTGCGGGGTGACGGCTCCTGGTGGTTCTTGACTGGTCAGAGCATGGGTCGTTTGACCCATGCCGTTGGGGCGAGGTGGGTTGAGCGATTTGCCCGACGCCGGGTGCGTGCCCACGTCCTAGATTCAAGAGCGTGAGCCGACGGAAGAGCAGAGGTTCCGAGGCTGATTTTCTCTCCGTGTGAGGAGGTGGCAGCGATGCGGCAAACACGCATAACGCGCCGCCCGCCCCCGCGCCCCAGGCCCACTCTGCTGGACCTACGGACACCTTCCGGCCGCCTGTTGCCGTACTAAGACTTCCACCCTCCGACCCCCAGGGCTTTCAGGGAGGAATGGAGATTGATCATGAAGCGCATGGCCCGTCGCGTCGTCGTGACGCTCGTACTGGTCGCGGGATCCCTCGCCACCGCAGCTTCCACCGCTTTCGCCGGCGGCGGCTACTGGTCCGGGTGATCAATTCCCGGCAGAACCGTGTTTGTTCATCTTCGCCTGAGGCCTGGATCATGAATACACCGCACATTCAGCCCGGTCACGCCGTGGCCGTCGCCAGTCCACGGGTGGAGTCGCTCAGGGTCCGTCCGACCGAGTGGAAGATCCACTGGATCCTGCGCATCGCGATCGCGGCCGAGTTCATCGGGCACGGAGCCTTCGGCATCATGGGCAAGGAGGCCTGGCTCGGCTACTACGCCGTCATGGGCATTCCCCCGTCCGCGGCCTGGGTCCTGATGCCCTTGACCGGGATGGTGGACATCACGCTCGGCCTCCTCGTCCTGCTGCGCCCCACCAGGGCACCGCTGGCGTACATGGCGTTCTGGGGCCTGTTCACCGCCCTGCTGCGTCCACTGAGCGGTGAGTCGTGGTGGGAGGTCTTCGAGCGCTCGTACAACTTCGGCGTGCCTCTCGCACTGCTCCTCTTCCATGGTGTGGCAACCTCGCGCAGGGAGTGGCTGGAGCGAATCCGCGGGATTCCGCGTCTGACGCGGAAGCGGGCGAAGTCGTTCACCTGGGGCTTCCGGCTGATCATCGCCTCCTTCCTGATCGGACACGGCGGCTACGGCGCCTTCGTCCACAAGCCGGTCCTCACCGAGCAGTACGCGTCCGTCGGCCTGACCTCCGTGACCCAGGCCGTGGGCTGGTTCGAGATCGCGCTCGGTGCGCTGGTCCTGGTGACCGTGCCGACGACCCGCCTGCTCCTCTTCGTGTGCGCCTGGAAGATCGCGACGGAGCTGCTCTACGTGACGAGCGGGGCGTACGGGGCTCCCTTTGAAGTCATAGAACGCGCCAGCTGCTACGCCGCGCCCCTCGCGCTGATCTGCTTCATCAAGATCCTCTCCCGGCCGCCGGCTCAGCCTGGTCGGGGCGGGGTTTGGCCGGGGCAGGGTTTGCGAGGCGCTCGCGGTGCGTCATCACACGCCGCGAAGTGATGCCGTGATCTGTCGTGATCTCTGTCGTGATCTCTGTCTTGATCATCCAGGAGGCATGGGCTCCGAGTTATGGGTTCCACAGTGCGCCCCGCGCATGAGCACGTGTCCGAGATCGCGGACCGTCGCCACAGCCTGGTATCTGATCTAGATTGATATCAGGTGCCGGAAATCTCGCGCACGTGGAGCGCACCATGAGCGTGGCGGTCGAGGATCTCGAGCGTGGGCGCACGGCCTTCGAGCGGTGCTCCTGGGAGGAGGCCTTCACGCTGCTCAGCAGCGCTGATTCGGCCTCGCCGCTGCAGGTGGAGGACCTGGCGGCGCTCGCACAATGCGCCTACCTCACGGGGAGGACCGACGCGTGCGCCGAAGCCCACCGCCGTTCGTATACGGAGCACCTGCGCACGAGCAATCCGCGCGGCGCCGCAATGTCCGCGTATTGGCTGCACGTCACCCTGTTCTTCAAGGGCGATGCGGCACTGGCCGCCGGCTGGCTCGCGCGCAGCGGCTGCTGAAGGACGAGCCGGACTGCGTCGAGCGGGGCTACGTCCTCGCAACGGAAGCGGACATGTTGTATCTGAGCGGTGACGTGGAGGGGTCTCTCGCTCTGGCGCCCCGAGTGAGTGAGATCGGTAACCGGTTCGACGATCTCGACCTGGCGACCATGGGACTGCACCAGGAGGGCCGTGCGCTCTTCCGGCTCAAGGGGATGTCCGAAGGCGGGAAGCTACTCGACGAGGCCATGGTCGCCGTGGTGGCCGGGGATATCGGCCTCTTCTTCACCCCCTGGATCTATTGCAGCTCGATCAGCCTGTGTCAGTTCGCCGCGGAGTTCCGCCGTGCCGCGGAGTGGACCTCCGCCCTGGAGGAATGGGCCGGCGCCCAGAGCCATTCCCGGCTGATCTCCGGTACCTGCCACGTACATCGAGCGCAGATCATGCAGCTCCGCGGGGCATGGCCACAGGCCGAGGAGGAGGCGCGGCTGGCTGCGGAGCAGTTGAACGGTCTGATCACCTTCGACGCCGCCGAGGCCTCGTACCAGATCGGTGAGATCCGCCGGCTGGTCGGCGACGTGCTCGCGGCCGAGGAGGCATTCGTCCGGGCCGGCCGGCTGGGGAGGGAGCCGCAGGCGGGCCTGGCGCTGTTGCGGTTGGCCCAGGGCCGGATGCAAGCGGCCGGGGCGGCGATCCGCCGCGCGTTGGCCGAACCCTCCCGCGACCGCCTGGCCAGGGCCGCGCTCCTGCCGGCCCAGGTGGAAATCGCCGTGGCCGCCGGACAGGCGCAGGAGGCGCGGCTGGCTGCGGACGAACTGCATGCCATCGCCTTGGACTACGGCCCGGCGCTCCGGGCAACTGCCGACTACTCGCGTGCGCTGGTGCAGCTGGCCGAGGGCGACGCGAACGGGGCGCTGGCCTGCCTTCGCCGGGCCTGGCAGATCTGGCAGGAGCTGGACGTGCCCTACGAGGCAGCCCGCACCCGCCTGCACATCGGCCTGGCCTGCCGCGCCCTCGGCGACGAAGACACCGCGCACCTGGAGATCGACGCCGCACGGTCCGCCTTCAACCAGCTCGGCGCCATGCCGGACCAGCAGTACGCGACAAGGCTGCTCGGCAGGGCCAGGAGGCCCACGGAGCTGCCGGGCGGGCTCACCGGACGGGAAGCCGAGGTGCTGCGACTGGTGGCCGCGGGCAAGAGCAATCGACAGATCGCCACGGAGCTGTTCCTGAGCGAGAAGACGGTGGGGCGGCACCTCAACAACATCTTCCTCAAGATCGGCGTCACGTCCCGAGCCGCAGCCACCGCCTACGCGTACGAACACGACCTCGTGCGACGCGGCGACGCATCGAAGTGACGGACAACGCGCTGGTCACCACTCCGCGGTGGGTGACGTGATCGAGCTCCGAACCGCGATCCGGTCCCGGCTGTGATGGCTGCCAGGTCGTATCCGGATCGCGGAGACCTGCCGCGTCTGCTCGCCCGAGACGTGCTCGGTTCGCTCTCCGGCTCCGCTACTCGGTGCGGGGCCGCACCAGGCCCGATTCGTACGCGATGACCACCAATTGGGCCCGGTCGCGGGCGCCCAGCTTGGCCATGGCCCGGTTGACGTGGGTCTTGACGGTGAGCGGACTGACCTCCAGCCGCGTGGCGATGCCGTCGTTGGAGAGGCCCGCGGCGACGTGCACGAGGACCTCGCGCTCGCGGCCGGTCAGGGCGGCGAGCCGCTGCGCGTGCGCTGCGCCGACGGCGGGGGCGTCGCTGTGGTCGCCCTGGGCGAGGAAGCTGGCGATGAGCCCCTTCGTCGCGGCCGGTGAGAGCAGTGCCTCGCCGGCGAACGCGACGCGGACGGCGTTGAGCAGCTCCTCGGGCTCGGCGCCCTTGCCGAGGAAGCCGGAGGCCCCGGCGCGCAGCGCGGAGACGACGTACTCGTCCACCTCGAAGGTGGTCAGCATGACGACGCGGACATGGGCGAGTTCGGGGTCCGCGCTGATCAGGCGGGTGGCGGCGAGACCGTCGGTGCCGGGCATCCGGATGTCCATGAGGACGACGTCGGCCCGCCGCTCGCGGGCGAGGGTGTAGGCCTGGGCGCCGTCGCGGGCCTCCCCCACGACCCGCATGTCGGGCTCGGAGTCGACGAGCACCTTGAAGGCGCTGCGCAGCAGTGCCTGGTCATCGGCGAGCAGCACCCTGATGGGTGCGCCGTCCCCTGCCCGCGTCTGCGCCACCGTGTCGTCCACGCCCCGAGGGTACGCGCCGGGCGGGAGGCCGGATCAGCCGAGGGCGAGGACCAGCAGGACGGTGGTGGCGGCGACCTCGGACAGCGCTCCGAAGACATCGCCGGTGACGCCCTCGAAGCGGCGGACGCAGCGGCGCAGCAGCAGTTCGGCCGCCAGCAGGGCCAGCAGCACCGCCGCCGCGTGCTGGGCGACGGCCGGCAGGCCCAGCGGGAGGGCGGTCAGCGCGGCCACGGCCACGACGAGGGCCGCCACCGTCGCCGCGGTGCCGCGCGGGACCACGCCCGCGACCGCGGCGCCCAGACCCTCGGGCCGGGCGGCGGGGACGCCGTCGCGGGAGGCCAGGGTCATCGCCAGCCGGGCGGTGACGGCGCTGAGCACGGCGGCGAGCGCGCCCCGTACCCAGCTGTCGGCGTACACGTTCGCCAGCGCCGCCGCCTGCACCAGCAGGAGCAGCAGCAGGGCGATGACCCCGAAGGGGCCGATGTCGGACTGCTTCATGATCCGCAGGGCGTCCTCGGCGGGCTTCGCGCTGCCCAGGCCGTCGGCCGTGTCGGCCAGGCCGTCCAGGTGCAGCCCGCGGGTCAGCGCCGCCGGGACCGCGACGGTGACGGCCGCGGCGAGCAGCGGACCGCCGTCGAGGAGCAGCAGGAGCGTCCCGGGTACGGCGGCGAGCAGCCCGACGGCGAGGCCCGCGAGGGGGGCGCAGGCCATGCCCGCGCGGGCGGCGGGCCGGTCCCAGCGGGTGATGCGCGCGGGCAGGACGGTCAGCGTGCCGAACGCGAAGCGGATGCCGTCGGGCAGCGAGGCGTGCTCGGACGGGGGCACCGGCGGCGAATCGTCGTATGAATCTGTCATCGGCGGGAACGCTACCCGCTGACGCCGAGCGGTAAATTGCCCAATACGTTCCATATCGGGAGCCGCGCCGCAGGGAGTCGGTGGAATGGATCACTGGTGGTACCGCAACATCATCGAACCGGGGAAGCTCCCGCTGCTGCTCGCTCTGCTGTCCTTCGTGATGTCGTTCCTGGTCACGCGCGTGATCACGCGGATGATCCGGGCCGGCAAGGGTCCCTTCAAGAACGTCACCCCGGGCGGCATCCACGTCCACCACGTGGTCCCGGGGGTGATCCTGGTGATCATCGGCGGGTTCGGCGCGGTCGGCAGCGGCGGGCACACTTTCGGCGCGGGCCTGTCGGCCGTGATCTTCGGGCTGGGCGCGGGCCTGGTGCTGGACGAGTTCGCGCTGATCCTGCACCTCGACGACGTCTACTGGAGCGAGCAGGGCCGCACGAGCGTGGAGATCGTGGTCCTGACGGCCGCTCTGGTGGCCCTCGTCCTGGGCGGATTCCTGCCCTTCGGAGTGAACGAGCTGACCGCCGAGGAACGCCAGAGCCGCGGGCTCGTCGCCATGAACACGGCCACCAACTTCTTCCTGGCCCTGATCGCCCTGTGGAAGGGCAAACCCCGCACCGCGATCTTCGGCACCATCGTGCCCCTCGTCGCCCTGATCGGCGCGATCCGGCTGGCCCGGCCCGGCTCCCCGTACGCCAAGAGGTTCTACGCGAAACGCCCGCACGCCCGGGCCAGGGCCGGGCTGCGCGCCTTCCACCACGACCGGCGGTGGGCGAGCCCGCGCCGCAGGTTCGAGAACTTCATCGGCGGAACGCCTGACGACCCGGACCGCGTGGCGGTGGAGAAGCCCGAATGACCCGCCCTCCCGGTACCAGGGGGAACGGCGAAGGCCCGCCCTCCCTGGTAGGCGTACCCGGGGGGCGGGCCTTCGCGCGTCGGTGTCCTCAGCCCGGGATCAGGCCGTCGTCGCTGAGCATCTCCCGGACCTCGCCCAGCGTCGCCTCCGGCGCGGGCAGGATCAGCTCGGACGGCTCCAGCACCTCGTCCGGGAGCGGCTCGCCGAGCCGCCGTACGGCTGCGAGCAGTGCGCCCAGCGTGCGCCGGAAGCCCTCCTCGTCACCGGTCTCCATCTCCGCGAGCAGTTCGTCGTCCAGCTTGTCGAGCTCGACGAGGTGACTGTCGGCCAGCATGCGCTGGCCCTCCCCCATGATGCGGACAATCATGACGGGCCCCTGTCCTACTGCTTGTCGAACCGGTGCTGGGTCTGCGGCTGCTGGGTGGTGCCCGGGGCGCCGCCCTCGATGGCGGGCTGCTGGGCGGAGGAGCCGCCCGCCAGCTCGGCCTTCATGCGCTGAAGCTCCAGTTCGACGTCGCTGCCGCCGGAGAGGCGGTCCAGCTCGGCCTGGATGTCGTCCCGGGAGCCGAGGCCGCTCTGGTCGTCCAGCGCGCCGGAGGCCAGCAGCTCGTCGATCGCGCCGGCCCGTGCCTGGAGCTGGGCGGTCTTGTCCTCGGCCCGCTGGATGGCGAGGCCGACGTCGCTCATCTCCTCCGAGATGCCGGAGAAGGACTCCGCGATCCGGGTCTGCGCCTGGGCGGCGGTGTAGGTGGCCTTGATGGTCTCCTTCTTCGTCCGGAAGGCGTCCACCTTGGCCTGCAGGCGCTGCGAGGCGAGGGTCAGCTTCTCCTCCTCGCCCTGGAGGGTCTGGTGCTGCACCTCCAGGTCGCTGACCTGCTGCTGGAGCGAGGCGCGGCGGGACAGCGCCTCGCGGGCCAGGTCTTCACGGCCGAGCGCGAGCGCCTTGCGGCCCTGGTCCTCCAGCTTGGCGGACTGCCCCTGGAGCTGGTTGAGCTGCAGTTCCAGGCGCTTGCGGGAGGTCGCCACGTCGGCGACTCCGCGGCGCACCTTCTGCAGGAGCTCCAGCTGCTTCTGATACGAGTAGTCAAGGGTCTCGCGCGGATCCTCGGCCCGGTCCAGGGCCTGGTTCGCCTTCGCGCGGAAGATCATCCCCATACGCTTCATGACACCGCTCATGGGCTTCGCGCGCCCCCTTCTGACGGACTTCGCTCAAGGTCACCAACAGGTGCGATCCCCCGTCACGCCGGTGATCGCCACAGAACCCACAGTACGGGCCCTGTCTCTATTACCGCACTGTTCCGGTACGGATGCGCTCCTCCTCCAGGACGACTACACCCGCCCCTTGTCAGGCGTAAGGAGTAGGTGATCCCCGAGAACCCCGAGGACCCTCGTACCGGGAAGACGCCCGCCGTTGCCGGATCGTTCCCCGGCAGGGTGGGGCCCATGCCCCCGACCACGTAGGCTTGGGTTTTGTGTTTGGTAGCCGCTCCTCCAAGGAAGAGAAGGCCGCCGCCGCCGACAAGGCGAGCGCCGACCTCTCGCAGCCCCGTAACCCGCAGGCCCCGAAGGGCCGCCCTACGCCGAAGCGTGCTGTGGCCCAGTCGCAGCGCAAGGCCGTGGTGGCCTCGACCGGCAACCGCAAGGAGGACGCCAGGCGAGCCCGTGAGCGCCGCCGTGAAGAGATGGCCCGGCAGCGCGCAGCGCTGGCCAATGGCGATGAGCGTTATCTGCCCGCCCGCGACAAGGGCCCCGTCCGCAAGTTCGTCCGTGACTTCGTGGACTCCCGCTTCTCGGTCGCCGAGATGTTCCTGCCGCTGGCAGTGATCATCCTGGTGCTGAGCATGGTCCGTGTCCCGTCGATCCAGAACATCGCGCTGATGCTGTGGCTCGGCGTGATCGCCCTGATCATCGTCGACTCCATCGGTCTGGTCTTCCGGCTCCGCAAGGCACTGACCGAGCGCTTCCCGGACGAGCCGCGCCGCGGCGCCGTCGCGTACGGCCTGATGCGCACCCTCCAGATGCGCCGGCTGCGCCTGCCGAAGCCGCAGGTCAAGCGCGGGGAACGGCCCTGAGCGGAGCGACGCCCGGAGCACCGGGCGACCGCTTTTCAGGGGGAGCCCGGCTGTGGCTCGAGGGCCTGGGCGGACTGCGCAACGCGGTCCGCCAGGAGCTCGTGGGCCGACAGGTCGAGGAACAGATCGCGCACCGCTTCCCGGTGGGGCAGCGGCTGCGCGTCCTGGACGTCGGCATGGGCCAGGGCACCCAGGCGCTGCGGCTCGCCCGCGCCGGGCACAAGGTCACCGGGCTGGAGCAGGACCCGGCCATGCTGGAGGTCGCCCGCGCGGCCCTGGCCGCCGAGCCCCCCGGGATCCGCGACCGGGTCAGCCTGATCGAGGGCGACGGCCGCGAGACGGGCGCGCACTTCGGGCCGGGCAGCTTCGACGTGGTGCTCTGCCACGGCGTCCTGATGTACGTCGCCGAGTCCGACGCCATGCTCGCCGGGCTGGCCCGGATGCTGGCGCCGGGCGGCCTGCTGTCCCTGCTCGTACGCAACGGCGACGCGCTCGCCATGCGGCCCGGCCTGTCCGGGGACTGGACGGCCGCGCTGGCCGCCTTCGACACCGTGGACTACAGGAACCGGCTGGGCCTGGACGTCCGGGCCGACCGGCTCGCCGGGCTGACCGCGACGCTCTCCGGGATCGGCGCGCCGCTGCACACCTGGTACGGGGTCCGCGTCTTCACCGACGGGACCGAGGCCGGGGAGGAGCTCCCGCCGGAGGCGGAGCTGGAGCGGCTGCTGGCCGCCGAGGAACGCGCCGGCCGCACCGACCCCTACCGCGGGGTCGCCGCGCTCCTCCACCTGTGCGGCGTCCGCGGGTAGCCTGGCCGGCTGTTTCCCGGAACCCCCGGTCGGGGGGTCCCACCGGCCGGGACCCGGGCGTTGCCCGGGAGCCCACCGGCCGGGCCCCTGACCCGCGCGGGGCGGGGACCGGCCGTGACCGGGCTACCCCGCGCCGAGGCGCATCCGTGACGCCGGCCGAGGCCGGACCGGGTGCGGCCCTGGCGCAACCCGCACCCGGGCAGTGCACGGGCACGCCCGTGCACCTCCCCTGACGGGTTCCGCAGCCCGGCGGGCCGAGTTGCGGACCGCGAGGCCGGACCAGCCGGCCGCGGACCCGGGGCCGCGCCTCGGCGAGGCGGGATCCGCGCGTCGGCCAAGGCCGGCCGGACCCCGCCCGGGCGCCCGGACGATCCCCACTCGGCGCTGACAGGCCGCTCCGCCGACCAGCCCTGCCTGGATGACGCGCACTGAGCCGGCCCGCGAGGCCTGACTGAGCGGTTCCGGCCAGAGCCGACGCACCCCGGTCCGGTCCGGCCCCGGACCGCAGGGTCCGGCCAACGGCCAGCCCGGATGACGCGCACTACCCCGGGCCCGCGAAGCCGGCAGAGCTGTTCCCCCAGAACCGGCGCACCCCGGCCTGGTCCGGGCCCCGGGCCAAGCTGGAGCCCGGCCCGGCCATGGACAGGTCCGGGCCAGGGACCGGTCGGCACGGGCTCCGGGCAGGCAGCCCGGACGGGTTCCCCGTCCGGGTGGGCGGCGCGGAGCGGGGGCCGCGCGGGCCCCCGTTACCCCCGGCTACCCCCCGGCCAGGGAGGAGCGGGGGCCGCGCGGGCCCCCGTTACCCCCGGCTATCCCCCGGCCAGGGGTCAGGCGTCCAGGGCCGCGCGGAGGCTCATCGTGTAGAGCTCCGTGCCGTTGTCGTCGGACAGTTTCACCTGTTCCGTGCCGCCCTCCAGCAGGTCCTTCCAGTACTCACCGATCCAGGACTCCGCGTCTCCCTGGGTGGTGAACTCCTCCGGTACCACCGACGGGCTCGTCTCGGTGCCTTCGGCCGTCTCGAACCGCCACGTCCACGCCATGTCCGCCTCCGTTGCTCGTCCGCTGCTCGCCTTGAGTCTGCCCGCAGAGTAACCGGGCGCGCACCACTCGCGGCGACGCGGGAGGATCTCTGTGTGGAACTCACTCTGCTCGGCACCGGTACACCCGAAGGACTGCCCCGCCCCGGCTGTCCCTGCGCCGCCTGCGCGGTGTCCGTGGGGCCCCATGCCCGCGCCGCGACCGCCGTACTCGTGGACGGGGCGCTGCTGCTGGACCTGACCCCGGGGGCGGTGCTGGCGGGGGCGCGTGCGGGGCGTTCGCTGGGCGGCGTACGGCAGGTGCTGCTGACGCATCCGCACGACGGGCCGGCCGTCGAGCTGCCGCCCGGGCTGCCCGCCGCCGGGCGGGTGCCGGACGGGCGGGAGCTCGCGGTGATCAGCGGGCACCGGGTGCGGGCGGCGGCGATGGACGCGCCGGGCACCGGGTACGAGGTCACCGGCCCGGACGGGAGCCGGCTGCTGTACCTGCCGCCGGGCGGGGCTCCGGCCGGGACGGACGGGAGGTCGGCGCAGCGCCCGTACGACATGGTCCTCGCGGATGTGCTGGGCCGGCCGGAGGCGCTGGCGCGGCTGCGGGCGAGCGGTGCGGTCGGGCCGGCCACCGATGTGATCGCCGTGCACCTGGACCACGACACCCCGCCGGGGCGGGAACTGGAGCGGCGGTGCGCGGCGGTCGGGGCGCGGGTCGTGCAGGACGGGACCACCGTGGTGGCCGGTGACTACCACGCGGTGCCGGACGTACCGCGCCGGACCCTGGTGCTGGGCGGCGCCCGTTCGGGCAAGTCCTTCGAGGCGGAGCGGCGGCTGGCGGCCTTCCCGGAGGTGGTCTACGTCGCCACGGGCGGCACCCGCGACGGTGACGCGGAATGGGCCCAGCGCGTCGGTCTGCACCGGGAGCGCCGGCCGGGGAGCTGGCGGACGGTGGAGACCTGCGAGCTGGTGCCGCTGCTGGCGCAGACCGACGGGCCGCCGCTGCTGATCGACTGCCTCGCGCTGTGGCTCACCGACGCCATGGACCGGGCCGGGGCGTGGGACGACGCCGTGTGGGCGGCCGGGGGGCAGAAGGAGCTGCGCGAGCGGATGGCCGATCTCGTGGCGGCCGTCCGCGCGACCCGCCGCACGGTGGTGCTGGTGAGCAACGAGGTGGGGGCGGGGGTGGTTCCGGCGACGGCGTCGGGGCGGCGGTTCCGGGACGAGCTGGGGCGGCTCAACAACGCGGTGGCCGGGGAGTGCGAGCACGTGCTCCTCGTCGTGGCGGGGCAGGCGCTCGTCCTCAAGGAGTAGCTGAGGTGGTCAGTGTGGAAACCTCCGGTGGGACCACGGAGCGGGCCGGGCTCGCCGCCTTCGCGGGGTGTTCGCTGCTGGGCGGGGGCAATGCCGTCGGGGTCCGCTTCAGCAACCGGGAGCTGGAGCCGCTGTGGGGCGCCGCCCTGCGGTTCGGCGCGGCGGCGGTGCTGCTGCTGGCGGTCATGGCCGTCCTGCGGCTGGCGCTGCCGCGCGGCCGGGCGCTGGCCGGGGCGGTGCTGTACGGGCTGCTCAACTTCGGGGTGACCTTCGCGCTGGCCTACTACGCCCTGGTCCACCTCCACGCGGGGCTCGGGCAGACGGTGCTGGCGCTGGTGCCGCTGGTGGCGCTGCTGCTGGCGGTGGCGCAGCGTCAGGAACCGTTCCGCAGGGCGGCGCTGGCGGGGACGCTCGTCGCGGCCGCCGGGGTCGCGCTGGCCTCGCGGGCGCCGCTCCAGGCCGACGTGCCGGTGCTGTCCCTGCTGGCGATGCTGGGCGCCGTACTGTCCTTCGCGGAGGCGACCGTACTCGCGCACCGGCTGCCGCCGGTCCATCCGGTGACGATGAACGCGGTGGGCATGACGGCCGCGGCGGTGGTGCTGTTCGCGGGCTCCTTCGCGGCGGGCGACACCTGGCGGCTGCCGGAGCGGGCCGCGACCTGGTGGGCGCTGGTGTACCTGGTGGTGGCGGGTTCGGTGCTGACCTTCGTCCTCTACCTGATGGTCGTGCGGCGGTGGGGTGCGTCGCGCGCGGCCTACGTCTTCGTCGTCATCCCCGTCATCACGATCGTCCTGTCGGCCTGGCTCGACGACGAGGAGCTGACGGCCGGTCTGCTGCTGGGCGCTCCGCTCGTCCTGCTCGGCGTCCATCTGGGCGCTCTGCGGCCCGGCCGGGAGGAGGCCCGCACGGGCCGTACGCACCGCCGTTAGGGGCTAGGGGGTGTTTCCCGGATCTCCGTGGGAGAAGGAGCGGGGTCTGGCGCGTGCGATCGCAAGGCGCCGGAGTGTCCTAGTAGCGGAGCTACTCGGGCATTTCGGCAACGCGGCTGGGGGTCCCCCCGGACGGAGTCTGGGGGAGTGCGTGCCAGACCCCGCGACGCCGCGGAGATCCGGGAAACACCCCCTAGGTCAGGGCCTCACCGGCTGTACGCTCTGGCAGATGACCACGCTGAATCTCGACGACTTCTCCGATCTGATCGAGCGCCCCGACGGGGGCGTCCGGCGTGACGCCGAGGAGCGCCGTGAACGGCTGGCGGTGCCGCCGGGCGCGCTGGGCCGGCTCGACGAGCTCGCCGAATGGCTGGCCGCCGCGCAGGGACGGGTGCCGGTCCGGCCGATCGAGCGGGCGCGCGTCGTCCTGTTCGCCGGCGACCACGGGATCGCCGCCCAGGGCGTCTCCGCCCGGTCCGCCGGAACCGCGCACGAGCTGGTGCGTTCCGTGCTCGACGGGAACAGTCCCGTCTCGATCCTGGCCGGGCGCCTCGGTGCCACCGTGCGCGTCGTGGACGCGGGTCTGGACTGCGGTCCGGAGCTGCTGCCCGAGGACGTGGTGCGCCACCGCGTACGGCGCGGCAGCGGGCGCATCGACGTGGAGGACGCCCTGACGGCCGAGGAGGCCGAGGCGGCGCTGCGGCTCGGCATCCGGATCGCCGACGAGGAGGCCGACTCCGGTACGGACCTGGTCGTCCTGGGGGACCTCAGCGTGGGCGGCACCACGGTGGCGGCCACCCTGGTCGCCGCGCTCTGCGGAACCGACGCCTCGGTGGTCACCGGCCGCGGCGGGACGCCCATCGACGATCTGACGTGGATGCGCAAGTGCGCGGCGATCCGCGATGCCCTGCGCCGGGCCCGTCCGGTTCTCGGTGACCAGGTGGCGCTGCTGGCGGCGGTCGGCGGCGCGGATGTCGCCGCCATGACCGGTTTCCTGCTCCAGTGCGCGGTGCGCCGAACGCCGGTCATCCTCGACGGGGTCGTCTCGGCGGCGTGCGCGCTGGTCGCCCAGCGGGCCGCCTTCCGCGCTCCGGACTGGTGGCTGGCCGGTCAGGCGAGCGGCGAGCCGGGCCAGGCGAAGGCCCTGGACCGGATGGCACTCAACCCTGTGCTCGACCACGGCGTCACTGTGGGAGAAGGAACCGGGGCATTGCTGGCACTCCCCCTGGTCCAGGCGGCTGCCGCGCTCGCGGCGGAACTGCCGGAGCGGGCCGCGGCGGAGCAGCCCGCGGACCGCTCCGCGGAGCCGTCCGCGGAGTGAGCCACCGGACATCACGGGCCTGACCGGTCCGCGATGTTCGGACCACCTGTGGACGGTGACGCCCCATACCATCGCTTTTCATGGGAGAGGTCGGCTTGACCAGCGCAGAGACCGACCGGAGCCTCGACCAGGCGTCCGGCAAGGGTTCCCACGGCGGAGGGAGGGGAACCGGCGGCGAACCCGCCGGGAGGCCGGAGACCCGTAGGGGGACCACCGGATCGAGGCGTGGCGCCGCGTTCGCGGTCTGGTATCTGCGGGCCGTCACCTTCGTGAACTTCCTCAGCGCGGTGTGGGTTTCGCTCGGGCAGGACCTGCGCAGACACAACACCGCCGATTTCTACACCCCGTACCTGCTCACGGCCGGCTTCGCCTCGGGGCTGTTCTCGCTGCTGCTCGCGGTGACGATGGGCCGCCGCAAGCGGGCGGCCTGGATCCTGAACCTGGTCGTCGCCGGGCTGTTGCTGCTGGCCTTCGCGACCGCCGCCTTCGCCCCGTGCGTCGACGGCGAACTGAACCTGTGCTACCCGGAGTTCCGCGACCACGCGCAGAACTGGGTCTCCCTCGCCCTGACCGCGGCCTTCGTGGGCGCCCTGCTGCTGGGCCGCCACGAGTTCTACGCCAAGGGCGACCGCTCCAACCCCAAGCTGGCCACCGCCGTCGCAGCCGCCGGACTGCTCGTCACCTCGCTGGTCGCCGCCCTGCTGGTCGGCGCCACCAACACCGCCGCGGACCGCGCCGACGCGACGTTCCCCGCCCGCTGGCGCTACGGCCTGATGCGGCTGGTGACACTGGCGCCCGACGACAAGGCGTACCACGCGATCACCACGCCCGCCTGGGTGGACGTCTTCATCAACGTGATGTCGATGCTGCTGCTGCTCGCCGTGCTGTTCGCGGCCTTCCGCTCGCGCCGCGCCGTCGACCCGCTCACCGCGCGGGACGAGGAGCGGCTGCGGGCGCTGCTCGCCCGGCAGGGCGAGCGCGACTCGCTCGGCTACTTCGCGCTGCGCCGCGAGAAGTCCGTCGTCTGGTCCCCCACCGGGAAGGCCGCCGTCACCTACCGGGTCGTCGGCGGGGTCTCCCTGGCCTCCGGCGACCCCATCGGCGATCCCGAGGCCTGGCCCGGGGCGATCGAGCCGTGGCTGGCCGAGGCGCGCGAGCACGGCTGGGTGCCGGCCGTGATGGGCGCGAGCGAGGAGGCCGGGCAGATCTACGCGCGGCACGGGCTGGACGCGCTGGAGCTGGGCGACGAAGCCATCGTCGAGACCGAGGAGTTCACCCTGGAGGGGCGGGCCATGCGGACCGTCCGGCAGGCCTACAACCGCGTCGGGCGAGCCGGGTACACGGTGCGGATCCGCCGCCACGCCGACATCCCGGCCGACGAGATGGCCGTACTCCTCGAGCGGGCCGACGACTGGCGCGACGGAGCGACCGAGCGCGGCTTCTCCATGGCACTGGGCCGGCTGGGTGATCCGGACGACGGCCAGTGCGTGATGCTGGAGTGCACCGACGGCAATGGCGATCTGCGGGCCGTGCTGTCCTTCGTGCCGTGGGGCCCCAAGGGGCTCTCGCTCGATCTGATGCGCCGCGACCGGGACTCCGAGAACGGTCTGATGGAGTTCATGGTCATCGAACTCCTGGAACGCGCCAAGGAGATCGGCGTCACACAGGTCTCACTGAACTTCGCGATGTTCCGTTCCGTCTTCGAGCGGGGGTCCAAGCTCGGCGCGGGTCCGGTGCTGCGCATGTGGCGCTCGCTGCTGAGCTTCTTCTCCCGCTGGTGGCAGATCGAGTCCCTCTACCGGGCCAACGCCAAATACCGGCCGATCTGGGAGCCGCGGTTCATGCTCTTCGAGAAGAGTTCCGACCTGCTGCGGATCGGTATCGCGGCGGGCCGGGCCGAAGGCTTCCTGGAGGCACCCGGCCTGCCGAAGTGGCTGCACCGCAGACATCTGGAGACGATTCGTTGACGGCGTGGACGACGGCCTCACCGCGGCGGTTCGCCCGCCGCGAGTGGGGCCCCCTGTTCTGGACGATCCGGGACGCGCTCGTCCGCGACAAGTGGCGCGCGATCCCGATGACGATCGGCGCGGTCGCTCTGACCTCGGTCTTCCAGATCGTGCAGAACACGCCCTGGGGCTTCCAGCCGGTCCAGAACCTGGGCTCCGTCAAGGCCGTCGATCCGCTGTGGCTCGCGCTGCTGCGTACGCCCCTGTCGCTGTTCGTGCCGGCCCTCGACCTGCCGGTGTGGGGGGCGCTCGCACAGATCCTGCTCGTCTTCGGGATCGCGGAGATCTGCATCGGCTGGTGGCGCACCCTGCTGATCGGCTACGTCGCCACCCTGGCCGGGACCACGTACGCCCGGATCGGGCTCGCGCTGGACCCCGGCCATCCCTTCGGTCTGCCGGATTCCGACCGGATCGTCAACGACACGGGGCCCTCGGCGGCCGTGGTGGGGCTCGCCATGTACGTCTGCTGGCGCTACCGGGCGTATCTCACCGCCGCCCTGGTGATCCTGGTGATGATCGCGGAGGTGCTGGTCAAGAACAATCTGGCGGGCAAGGAGCACCTGGCGGCCATCGCCGCCGTCATGGTGGTGTGCGTGGTCCGGGCGAAGTGGGGTCCGGGGCGCTCGCGGGCACCGCTCGGCCGCCGGTCGTCGTCCCGGCCCGCGGCTCCCCCGCCCCCGTCGCCTCCGCCGGGGCGTGCCTGAGCCGTACGCGCGGCCGGGGGGAGCCCGTACCGTATCGGGGTGAGCACAGACCTCGGGCCCTTCACCCGCACCCGGCAGTGGATGCGGGCCCATCCGCTCGCCACCGACGCCGTGCTCGCGCTCGGGGCGTTCGTCGCCATGGTGGTCGGGTCCTTCGCCGATCCGCACGGGCCGCACGGGCCCACCTTCGGCACCCGCGCCCCCGAGCCGTTCTCGCTGCTGCTGATGCTGCCCGCCGCGGCCGCCCTGGTGCTGCGGCGACGCCGGCCGCGCGCCGTGCTGGCGGTCACCAGCGGGCTCGCGCTGCTGGAACTGACCGTCGGGGAACCGCCGCGGGCGCCCGTCGCCATGTGCGCGGTGATCGCCCTCTACACGGTGGCCGCCCTCACCGACCGGCCCACCACCTGGCGGATCGGCCTGCTGACCATGGCCGGCCTGACGGGGGTGTCCATGCTGGCCGGTCCGCTGCCCTGGTACGCGCAGGAGAACCTCGGCCTCTTCGCGTGGACCGGGATGGCCGCGGCGGCCGGTGACGCGGTGCGCAGCCGCCGGGCCTTCGTCGACGCGATCCGGGAGCGTGCCGAGCGGGCGGAGCGGACCCGCGAGGAGGAGGCCCGGCGGCGGGTCGCCGAGGAGCGGCTGCGGATCGCCCGGGACCTGCACGATGTGGTGGCCCATCACATCGCACTGGTAAATGTGCAAGCCGGTGTGGCCGCGCACGTCATGGACAAGCGCCCCGACCAGGCCAAGGAGGCGCTGGCCCACGTACGGGACGCCAGCCGCTCGGCGCTGAACGAGCTGCGCGCCACGGTCGGGCTGCTGCGCCAGTCCGGCGACCCCGAGGCCCCGACGGAACCCGCGCCGGGGCTCGCCGTGCTCGACGAGCTGCTGGACACCTTCCGGCACGCCGGGCTGCCGGTGGAGGTGTTCGTCGAGCTGGGTCGGGTGACGGAGCCACTGCCCGCCGCCGTGGACCTGGCGGCGTACCGGGTGATCCAGGAGGCGCTGACCAACGTACGCAAGCACACGGGCCAGGGGGCCCGCGCCGAGGTCAGCGTCGTGCGGGTGGGTGCCTCGGTGGAGGTGACCGTGCTGGACGACGGCGGCGGTACGGACGGGCCCGCGCAGGAGCCGGCCGAGCCGGCCGAGCCGACCGAGCCGGCCGGCGGCCACGGACTGCTCGGGATGCGCGAGCGGGCCGGCGCGCTGGGCGGCTCCTGCTTCGCGGGGCCACGGTACGGGGGCGGCTACCGGGTGCACGCCGTCCTGCCGCTCCGGTAGGGGCGGACGGCGGCGTTCAGCAGGCGCGGCGCCACGGGCCCAGTTCGTACTTCTTCTCCAGCGAGCTGAGCCGCAGCTCGCGCGAGCGGGCGCAGAACCGCTCCGCCGCTAGCTCGTACTCCACGTGGAAGACCGCCTTGCCCGCCTCGATGAAGGGCGTCAGCTTCTCGCACTCCCGGTACTGGGCGCACTGCTCGTTCACCGCGAAGTCGAACTCGCCGACCAGCTGCGGGATCTGGTCGAGGTCGTTCTTGAGGCCGACCGCGAGCCCCCGCTCGTGGGCCAGCCGGGCGATCAGCCGGTTGTACTCCAACTGGTCGTCGGCGGTGAGCGGGAAGCCGGAGGGGTTGCGGTAGGCGTCCATGTTGTCGGGCTCCACCGCGTCGAAACCCTTGTCCCGGCACATGTCGAACCTCTTGGCGATCAGCGGCTCCAGTTCCTTCAGCCGCCGGATGTCGACCCACCGCTCGCCCTCCCAGCCGTTGCCCCGGCCGAGCATCCCTTGCGGGAACTCCCCCGCGTCCGGGCGGAAGTCCTCCCAGGCGCCGGTGGAGAGGTAGCAGATGGTCCTGCGGCCGTCCTTCTTCAGCCGGGCGACCTGCTCCTTGGTCGTGGTGAACCCGTCGACGTCGTACACCGGCACGTCCACGGAGGTGTCGAGGGCGCCGCTGAGCTGCCACTGCCAGCCGATGCCCGGCTCCGGCCGCCAGCGCTCCCCCGGCGCCCGGGTGGGGCCCGGCCGCGGGCCGTCGTCGTCCGGGGCGGCGGTGCAGGCGGTGAGCAGCAGCAGCGCCACGACCAGAGCTGTGGAGAAACGTCTCATCCAGCCGCCTCCAGGGCGTACGGGAGGGTGCCCCACGGGTGCGCTCCGGTCCCGGGAACCGCGCAGTGCACCCCCGCCCCCCGTTCGGCCGCCAGTTCCGCGGCGAGCCGGGCGGCGGGTGCGCCCGGCGGGACGGCGTACACGAGGTGGCAGAACCGCTGGGCGGGGTGGTCGGCGGTCCAGGGCGGCACGGCGGCCGCCTCCCGGTAGGCGTCCCAGGGGCCCTCGAAGGTGACGAGCAGATCGGCGAGCCGGGCGTACCCGGGGTGCGGGTGGACGCCGTGGTTCAGGACGAGCGTACGGGCCCCGGCGGCGCGGGCGGCGACGGCGAGCCGGCCGTAGTGCGGCAGCAGTTCCGGACCGGAGGCGGCCTGGTCGAGGAAGGCCCCGTCGGCCCCGTACCAGTCGCGGTGGCGCAGCAGGTCCTGGACGACGGCCGCGTGCGGGCGCCGCCCGTAGTCGGTGTCGGCGTACCCGAGGACGGGCACTCCGGCGTCGCGCAGCCGTGCGGCGACGGCGGCGAACCGCTCGTCGGCGGCCCGACCGGGACCGCTGTCGGGGTTGAGCACCACCGAGTGCAGCCGGCCCGCGCAGCGGATCAGCAGCTCCCAGTCCTCGGGCCGGTCGGCGGGATGCTCGTAGAGGGGCACCAGCAGCATGGGGTCCTTCTTCTCGTACGTTCTGACGTGGGTCACCGGTGGGCCGTCGCGCGGCCGAGGAGCAGGCAGACCAGCGCGGCCAGGACGGCCGCGGCCGTGCCGGCCACGACCAGCTGGACCAGCCGGGGCTGCCCCAGCCCGGTCAGCAGGGCCAGGCTCTGCGCGACCGCCGCCGAGGCGCAGACCACCGCCGCCGGCCGGACCGCGCCGAAGGACTGCAGGAGCAGCCCTGTCCACATCACCGCGCCGAGCAGCAGCAGCGTGGCGACCCGCACCCCGGTCAGGCCCGGGGCGTCCGGCCACAGCAGCGTGCCGGTGACCCCCAGGGCCAGCAGCACCGCCAGGTACCGGGCGAGGCACCGGGCGAGGGTGGTGAGCATCCGGCGCCGGAACGACCGGGGCGAGCGGGCCGCCCGCAGCCCGGCGAGGCTGCCGCTGCGGAACCGGTGGAGCAGCCACTCGGCGGGGCCCATGCTGAGGGTGAGGGCCACCGCCGAGGGGGCGGCGACCGCCTCGGCGGGGCCGCCGGAGAGCACCTCACCGAGGGCCGCGTACAGCACGAGCAGGCCGGTGCCGAGGCCGAAGACCCCGTACGGCACCGAGTCCCCGAGCCGGGGCCCGCGCCGGACGTACTCCTCCTCGGCGCCGCGCAGCATCCGCCAGCGCACCGGGCCCCCGCCGGGGCGGCGCGCGGCCCGGCCGCGGATGCGGCGTACGGCGGCCCGTACGCCCTCGGCCAGCGGCAGTTCCCGTACGGCGAGGGTGCACGCGGCCAGCAGCGACACCACCAGCAGGGTGACCCGTACGGGCACGGGCAGGTCGGTGATCAGCGAGAGCACCGCCCCGGTGGCCATCGGGGCGAGCGCGGCGAGCAGGAGCCGCTCCCGGCCGAGTACCAGCAGGACGGTGGCGGCCCCGACGTAGAGGGCCTGTCCGGCGGCGAAGGCGTACGAGAACGGCGGCCCGCCGCCTACGCAGAGCGCGGCGGCGGTGCCGAGCAGCGCCCCGGCGGGGGCGCCGACGAGCAGGGTCCGCCCGGCGGCGGCCCGGTCGCCGAGGCCGAGCCAGGAGTAGGCCCGGTGGGACAGGGCCTGGTCCCAGGTCCAGCCGATGAGCGCTCCGGCGAGCAGGGTCAGCGTCCCGGCGGGCAGGCCGAGCCGGTCCTGGGGGCCGTCGAGCAGGGGTGCGCCGAGGAGGTAGGCGAGGCCCGGCAGGGCGAAGATGAGCCCGCGCAGGAGGCAGGCGGTAAGGGAGACCTTCCAGGGGTCGGGGACGTCGTCCGGCTCCGGGAAGGAGCGGGGCACGCGGGCGTAGAGCTCCTCGGCGAGGGTGAAGGAGTCGTGGCGGCCGTAGGTGAGCCGGATGTACTCGTCGTTCATGCCGTCCGATTCGAGGATGGCGGCGATCTCGTCGGGGTGGACGGCGGCGGCGATGAACAGGTCGAGCCGCTCCGCGAGTTCGTCCATCGGGTCGGCCGCCGGCGCTGCGCGGCCCGGTCGGGGGACGGCGGGCAGCGTGTCCACCCGGGCACGGGAGGGGGCGGCCCGCGCGACGGGAACCCAGGTCCCTCCGGGCCCCGGCGGCTTCAGCCAGAGGGATCCGCTCACCAGGCACTCCCGTCGGTCGCGAGCTCCCTGTACCAGGGGTCGGCGAGCCGCTGGGTCCAGTCGTCGCCCACGTGGACCGGCAGGACGGGCCGGCCGGCACGCTTCTGATGGGCGAGGCCCCGGTAGATGTGGCGGAAGCCGTCCACGGACTGGTGGAGCGTGAACTTCTCGACCACCCGCTTGCGGGACATCCGGCCCAGCTCGGCGCGCCGTTCGTCGTCGCGCAGCAGGGCGAGGGTGGCGCGGGCCATGGTCTCGGGCTCGCGGGGTGGGACGACGAGGCCGGTGTCGCCCACGGCCTCGCGGACGCCGCCGACATCGGTGGAGACGGTGGTGCGGCCGCAGGACATGGCCTCGATGATGCTGAAGGGGAAGCCCTCGCTGATGCTGGAGAGCATCACGATGCTGCCCGCCGCGTACGCCCGCGCGACCTGCTCGACGCGGCCCTCGTACGTGATCCCGTCGCCGACGCCGAGCTCGGCGGCGAGCTTCTCCAGGCGCAGCTTGTACTCCTCGCAGCCCGCCGGGACGGGCCCGAAGAGGCGCAGCCGCAGGGCGGGCAGTTCCTCGCGCATGAAGGCGTAGGCGCGGATGAGGGTTTCGAGGTCCTTGATCGGGTCGATGCGGCCGCACCAGCTGAGGGTGGGCACTTCGGGTTCGGGTCCGGCCGCGGGGAAGGCGTGCGGGTCGACGCCGTTGTAGACGGTGCGGATCCGCTCGGAGGCGGCGCCTCCGCGCTCCTCCCAGCGGCGGTTGTACTGGTTGCAGGGGGTGATCAGGTCGGCCTGCCGGTAGCCCTCGGTGTTCAGCTCGCGGTAGAAGCCGAGCATCAGGGCCTTCACGGGCCAGCGCTGGGCGGCGGTGCGGTAGCCGAGGTAGCGCTCGCGCAGGTAGATGCCGTGCTCGGTGAGCAGGAAGGGCACGCCGTCGAGCCGTTTGGCGGCGAGTGCGGGGAGGGTGGCGAGGCCGCTGCTCACGGCGTGGGCGACGCTGTCGGGCGGGATCCGTACGGACAGCGGGCGCAGGGCGTGTTCCAGCAGGTCGGTGGCGGTGAGCGCGTCGTGGACGGTGGGCGCGGCCTCGGCGGTGACCAGGCCGGGGCGGGTCCAGACGGCCATCAGCAGGCGCAGGACCGTTTCTGAGCGCAGGGCCGGGGCGAGCGTCCCGGCCCGGGCCAGCTGGACCAGTTCGCCGAGGGCGGCGGAGAAACCCCCGCGCCCCGGGTCGATCAGCGACAGCAGGAACGTCTCGTAGATCTCGGTGAAGCGGCGGTGCGCCTTGCCGCGCAGGGCCGACCGGCGGCTCCGGGACGGCGCGGGGCCCCAGAGGGGGAAGGCGGTGTGCCGGTATACGTTGCGCGGCAGTTCCCAGGTGACCGGCTCGCGTCCGGAGCCGGTCAGGGCTATGACGTTGAAGTCGACCTCCGGCATACCCCGGACCAGTTGGTCGCACCAGGTGCTGACGCCCCCGTGGACGTGCGGATAGGTTCCTTCGGTGAGCATGGTGACATGGCGCCCATGGCTCATGCGGTGTGTCCCCCCAGGACGGAAAAGGGGCCGGCGCCCGTGGGTTCGCGGAGCGCCGGCGCTGGGTCGTACGAGTGGCGGTTCTGCGGGACGGACGGTCAGCTGGGCAGCCGGAGCCTGACGGCGCTCTGGAGCGGCTCGGGCGAGGTCCAGGCCGAGCGGGTGCCCGCGTAGGCGCTGCCGAAGACGGCGGTACCGAGCAGGAGCAGCTTCCTGGTGCCCTCGGGGGCGGTCACGGGGGCGACGACCCCGGCCGGGGCCTTGACGGTGATGTCACCGCCGACGCGGTAGGCGGTGACCTGGCCGGCGGCGAGCGCCTTGTCCCAGGCGGCGCGCCGGGTGAGCTCGACGCCGGTGTCCTTCATGCTCTGGTTGACGATCGGCGCGCTGGGCGCGTGGAGGGCGCGGTAGGTGTCGAGGACCTGGTCGACCACCGGGTAGAGGGTGCGGTCCTCGGCGAGGTTGGACTGGTGGACGTAGTGCGGCCGCGGGTCGTTGGCCAGCACGTGACGCAGGGCCGTTCGGGCCTCCTGCGGGACGACGTGGTCCAGGTAGCCGGTGGAGACGTCGAGCGGGGCGGGCAGACAGGTGGAGGTCGCCGGGTTGTCCTCGCAGGCGCCGCTGCCGCCGTCGGCCCGGCTGGTGTAGATCCAGTTGTACTCGTCGGCCATCTCCGCGTTGGTGCCCGTGTTGTAGTACACGTTCATCGGGTGGCGGGGCACGGTCAGGGCGGCGCCGAGCGGCCGCTGGTCGGGTTCGCGGGAGTTGTCGCTGCCGGCCCACTTGACGCCGTTGTCGGCGAGGGCGCCGGCCAGGTTGGGATTGTCCTGGGGCTGCTGCGGAAGGGTCTTGAGGCCGGAGTGCTCACCGGTGACGAGCTCGGTGCGGTCCAACGTGATGCCCCTGGCGGCGGCCCAGTTGTTGTTGTCGCGGATCTGCGCGGAGATCTCGGCCCGGCTCATCCAGCTGATCGCGCCCTGGGCGTTCTTGGTACAGCTCCAGGGGACGGTGGTGACGTTCTGCACGCAGCCCAGGAAGGGGTGCGTGAACGTGTGGTTCATCCACCGGTACTTGGCCCGGTCGGCCACGAGCTGGGCGGTGAGCGCGTCGGCGCCGCCGTTTTCCGCCTTCCACTCCTCCCCGGCGCCCGCGTTGAAGAGCATGTCCAGCTTGAAGTTCTTGGCCTGCTGCCACTGCGCCGCGTACTGCGCGTCGGCGGCGGTCATCCGGATGGTGCTCTCCTTGCCCTCGCCCCCCGCGCAGGCGTAGTCGCCGGGCGTGCAGTTGAGCTCCTTGTTCCAGCGGGCGTCGGGGGCGAAGACGTCGTCGACGTGGACCGCGAAGTAGTTGCGGCTCCGGCCGAGGTGGACGCCCTGGGTGAGCCACTCGACGATGCCCCGGGCCAGCAGCCGGAACTGCCGCTGGTGCTGGTTGTAGCCGAAGGTCACGACGAGTTCGCTGCGTCCGTCGTGGGTGTACTCGCCGACGAGTGAGGCCCGGTCGGTGCCCGAGGGGCCGACGGGGGCGTCGAGGAAGCTGGTGTAGCCGGGGCGCGGCTTGCCCATGAACCCGTAGCTCTCCGGGATCAGCGCGGAGTTGTCCTCGAAGGTGACCTGGCCGCCGAGGTAGCCGAAGGGGCCCGCCTCGCCGGCCGGGGTGACGGCTGCCCGGGTGCCGTCGAGCTGGCCGCTGTAGCCGCCGTTGTCGGTGTACTCCAGGCCGACCTCCGGGTGGGCCCAGGTGTAGGCGTCGACCTGACGGATCCCGTACGCCGTCTCGTACGCGGTGAGGGCGGCCAGCTCGGCCGAACCGGCACCGAAGGGGTTCTCGTTGGGCAGTACGACCCCCTGGTACTTGGCCCGCGGCCGACCGTCGACCGTGTCGCTGAGGAAGCCCCCGTCGATCACCGGACGGTTCGCGCTGCCCAGGTCGACCCGGGTGTACGGCACTCCGGTGTCCCGGAGTTCGGCGGTGATCGCCTCTACGGAGGTGCCGCCGTCGTCGACGACCAGCACCTTCAGGTCGATCCGCGGCGCCGTGGCCGCCTGGGCGGTGGAGCCCGGCAGCGCCACGGCTATCAGGGCCGCTGCCGCCACCGCGGCGGCCACCCTGTTCATCCGGTTCTTCTTGACCATGTCGGCCTTCCCCCCGCAGGCGTCCCCGGACTTCGGCCCCGTGGCGGACGGCCGGGCCGGGGAGGCTCTGTGGAAATCGTGCAAAGGAACTCCGCGTCCGCTTGCGAGAGTGGACCGAGTGTCTCGGACCTCGTCAGGCCTCACGGGCAAACCTGGAACAGAGGCCACAGATGGGTGAACCGGACGACACCTTGATCGAACAACTTGCCAAATCATTCGAGTGACGTACGGAAGAGTGCGTGCGCGTACGCTCATTTCCGGCGGCCGTCGGGCCCGAATACGATCGCTGCGGAGCGGCCGGCGATCCCGACGCGACCGCAGCGACCACATACACAAACGGAAGCGAGACTTCACCACCGTGACTGCTCTGACTCTCAGCACTGCCGGCGCGACGACGCTGCGCGCCGACGCACTCGTGGTCGGCGTGGCGAAGGGCCCCAAGGGCCCGGTCGTGGCCGCCGGCGCCGAGGCCGTGGACAAGGCGTTCGACGGAAAGCTCGCCACCGTGCTCGAAGCGCTCGGTGCCTCGGGCGCGGAAGGCGAGACCACCAAGCTCCCCGCCCCGGCCGGTCTCAAGGCCCCGGTCGTGCTGGCGGTCGGACTGGGCTCCGTACCCGAGCAGGACGAGTCCTACGACGAGGAGGCGCTGCGCCGCGCCGCCGGCTCCGCCGCCCGTGCCCTGCACGGCAGCAAGAAGGCCGCCTTCGCCCTCCCCCTGGACGACGCCTCCGCCGTCACCGCCGTCGCCGAGGGCGCGCTGCTGGGCGCGTACGCCTTCACCGCCTACCAGGGCGGCGACAAGAAGGACTCCAAGAACGGCGGCCCGAAGCAGCCCCTCTCCGAGGTGGTCCTGGTCGGCGCCAAGCCGCGCGACAAGGAGCACAAGGCCGCCGCCGAGCGGGCCACGATCGTCGCGACCGAGGTCAACATCGCTCGCGACCTGGTCAACACCCCGCCGAACGACCTCACCCCGGAGTCCTTCGCCGCCGTCGCCTCCGCGGCCGCGAAGGAGAACGGCGTCAAGGTCCAGGTCCTGGACGAGAAGGCCCTCGCCAAGGGCGGCTACGGCGGCCTGATGGGCGTCGGCAAGGGCTCAGAGAACCCGCCGCGCCTGGTGAAGCTCACCTACACCCACTCCAAGGCGCAGAAGACCCTGGCCTTCGTCGGCAAGGGCATCACCTACGACTCGGGCGGCATCTCCCTGAAGCCGGCCGGCCACAACGAGACGATGAAGTGCGACATGGCCGGCGCCGCCGCCGTGTTCGGCGCCGTCATCGCCGCGGCCAAGCTGGGCCTCCAGGTCAACGTCACCGGCTGGCTCGCGCTCGCCGAGAACATGCCGTCCGGTTCCGCCACCCGCCCCGGTGACGTGCTGCGCATGTACAGCGGCAAGACCGTCGAGGTCCTCAACACGGACGCCGAGGGCCGCCTCGTCCTCGCGGACGCGCTGACCAAGGCCTCCGAGGACAACCCGGACGCGATCGTCGACGTCGCCACCCTCACCGGCGCGATGGTGCTGGCCCTCGGCAACCGCACCTTCGGCGTCATGGCCAACGACGACGCCTTCCGCACCTCGGTCCACGAGATCGCCGAGGAGGTCGGCGAGTCCTCCTGGCCGATGCCGCTTCCCGAGGACCTGCGCAAGGGCATGGAGTCCCCCACCGCCGACATCGCCAACATGGGCGAGCGCATGGGCGGCGGCCTGGTGGCCGGCCTCTTCCTGCGGGAGTTCGTCGGCGAGGGCATCACCTGGGCCCACCTCGACATCGCGGGCCCGGCCTTCCACGAGGGCTCGCCGTACGGCTACACCCCCAAGGGCGGCACCGGCTCGGCCGTGCGCACCCTGGTCCGGCTGGCCGAGCGCACCGCCACCGGCGACCTGGGCTGACGTATCAGACTGTGAGACGCACGACGTGACACGCACCGCGCCCCGGGACCCGGATCAGGGTCCCGGGGCGCGTTCGCTCTGGAAGAAACCTCAACGATCAGTAGGTTTCTACGCAGCGGTAACCCTGACTTCGGGCAGAACGACGGTCCACACCCGGGGCCCGGCGTCCCGCGTTCCCCCGACAAATGCGAAGATGGGTTCTCGGCAGGACAGGGCCCCCACCACAGGGCCGAAGAAACAGCGGCCGATTACCAGCCGCCGCCCGGTCATAGAGGACCGGTGCCCGGCGCACATGCATGGAGGACGTGACGTGGCGAACGACGCCAGCACCGTTTTCGACCTAGTGATCCTCGGCGGTGGCAGTGGCGGTTACGCCGCGGCGCTGCGCGCCTCCCAGCTGGGTCTCGACGTTGCGCTGATCGAGAAGAACAAGCTCGGCGGCACCTGCCTGCACAACGGCTGCATCCCCACGAAGGCTCTGCTGCACGCCGGTGAGATCGCGGACCAGGCGCGCGAAGCCGCTCAGTTCGGTGTCAAGGCCTCCTTCGAGGGCATCGACATCGCGGGTGTGCACAAGTACAAGGACGAGGTCGTCTCCGGCCTCTACAAGGGCCTGCAGGGGCTGGTCGCCTCCCGCAAGGTGACCTACATCGAGGGTGAGGGCCGCCTCTCCTCGCCGACTTCCGTCGACGTCAACGGCCAGCGTGTCCAGGGCCGCCACGTCCTGCTGGCGACCGGCTCCGTGCCGAAGTCGCTGCCGGGCCTGGACATCGACGGCAACCGCATCATCTCCTCGGACCACGCGCTGGTCCTGGACCGCGTGCCCGAGTCCGCGATCATCCTGGGCGGCGGCGTCATCGGCGTCGAGTTCGCCTCGGCGTGGAAGTCCTTCGGCACCGACGTCACCGTCGTCGAGGGCCTGGGGCACCTCGTCCCGGTCGAGGACGAGAACAGCTCGAAGCTCCTGGAGCGCGCGTTCCGCAAGCGCGGCATCAAGTTCAACCTCGGCACCTTCTTCGAGAAGGCCGAGTACACCGAGTCCGGCGTCCGCGTCACGCTCGCCGACGGCAAGACCTTCGAGGCCGAGGTGCTTCTGGTCGCCATCGGCCGCGGCCCGGTCTCGCAGGGCCTGGGCTACGAGGAGCAGGGCGTCGCGATGGACCGCGGCTACGTCCTGGTCGACGAGTACATGCAGACCAACGTGCCGACCATCTCGGCCGTCGGTGACCTCGTCCCCACCCTGCAGCTGGCCCACGTCGGCTTCGCGGAGGGCATGCTCGTCGCGGAGCGTCTGGCCGGTCTCAAGACCGTTCCGATCGACTACGACGGTGTGCCGCGCGTCACGTACTGCCACCCCGAGGTCGCCTCGGTCGGCATCACCGAGGCCAAGGCCAAGGAGATCTACGGCGCGGACAAGGTCGTGGCCCTGAAGTACAACCTGGCGGGCAACGGCAAGAGCAAGATCCTCAAGACCGCGGGCGAGATCAAGCTCGTCCAGGTCAAGGACGGTGCCGTGGTCGGCGTCCACATGGTCGGTGACCGGATGGGCGAGCAGGTCGGCGAAGCTCAGCTGATCTACAACTGGGAGGCCCTGCCGGCCGAGGTCGCGCAGCTCATCCACGCGCACCCGACCCAGAACGAGGCCCTCGGCGAGGCCCACCTGGCCCTGGCCGGCAAGCCGCTTCACTCCCACGACTAATCGTCACGGGCGCGACGACCACTTCCGCACATTCGTTAGGAGCAACTGAAACCATGCCGGTTTCCGTAACCCTTCCGGCGCTCGGAGAGAGCGTGTCCGAGGGCACTGTCACCCGTTGGCTGAAGGCCGAGGGCGAACGCGTCGAGGCCGACGAGCCGCTGCTCGAGGTCTCGACCGACAAGGTCGACACCGAGATCCCGTCTCCCGTCTCCGGCATTCTGGCCTCCATCAAGGTCGCCGAGGACGAGACCGTCGAGGTCGGCGCCGAGCTGGCCGTCATTGACGACGGCTCGGGCGCGGCGGCTCCGGCTGCCGAGGCCCCGGCCGCTGCCGAGGCCCCGGCCCCGGCCGCTGAGACCCAGGCCGCCCCGGCTCCGGTCGCCGAGGCCCCCGCGGCCCCGGCCGCCGAGGCTCCGGCCCCGGCCGCTGCGGCTCCCGCTGCCTCCGGTACTGATGTCGTGCTCCCCGCCCTGGGCGAGTCCGTCACCGAGGGCACCGTCACCCGGTGGCTGAAGCAGGTCGGCGAGTCGGTCGAGGCCGACGAGCCGCTGCTGGAGGTCTCCACCGACAAGGTCGACACCGAGATCCCCGCGCCGGTCTCCGGCACGCTGCTGGAGATCGTGGTCGGCGAGGACGAGACCGCCGAGGTCGGCGCTCGTCTGGCCGTCATCGGCGCCGCCGGTGCCGCGCCCGCCGCTGCTCCGGCTCCGGCCGCTGCTGCTCCGGCCGCTGCCCCGGCTCCCGCGGCCGCTCCGGCCCCGGCTGCCCCGGCGCCCGTGGCCGCTCCGGCTCCGGCTCCGGTCGCCGCTCCGGCCCCCGTGGCCGCTCCGGCTCCGGTCGCCCCGGCCGCCCCCGCCGCCCCGGTCTCGGCCGGTGACGAGGGCGCGTACGTGACCCCGCTGGTGCGCAAGCTCGCGTCGGAGTCCGGCGTCGACCTGTCCTCGGTCTCGGGCACCGGTGTCGGTGGCCGTATCCGCAAGCAGGACGTCCTGGCCGCCGCCGAGGCCGCCAAGGCCGCTGCCGCCGCTCCGGCTCCGGCCGCCGCTGCCGCCGCCCCGGCCGCCAAGGCTCCGGCCGCGGTGTCCGAACTGCGCGGTCAGACCGTCAAGATGACCCGCATGCGCAAGGTCATCGGCGACAACATGATGAAGGCCCTGCACTCGCAGGCGCAGCTCAGCTCCGTGGTCGAGGTGGACATCACCAAGATCATGAAGCTGCGCGAGAAGGCCAAGGCCTCCTTCCTCGCCCGCGAGGGCGTCAAGCTGTCCCCGATGCCGTTCTTCGTCAAGGCCGCGGCCCAGGCGCTGAAGGCCCACGCGGTCGTCAACGCCCGGATCAACGAGGACGAGGGCACCATCACCTACTTCGACTCGGAGAACATCGGCATCGCCGTGGACTCCGAGAAGGGCCTGATGACCCCGGTCATCAAGGGTGCCGGTGACCTCAACCTGGCGGGCATCTCCAAGGCGACCGCCGACCTGGCCTCCAAGGTCCGCGGCAACAAGATCACGCCGGACGAGCTGTCGGGCGCGACCTTCACCATCAGCAACACCGGTTCGCGCGGTGCGCTGTTCGACACGGTCATCGTGCCCCCGAACCAGGTCGCCATCCTGGGCATCGGTGCCACGGTCAAGCGCCCGGTGGTCATCGAGACCGCCGAGGGCACGAACATCGGCATCCGTGACATGACGTACCTGACCCTGTCCTACGACCACCGCCTGGTGGACGGCGCGGACGCGGCCCGGTACCTCTCGGCCGTCAAGGCGATCCTCGAGGCCGGCGAGTTCGAGGTCGAGCTCGGTCTCTGACCAGACCGAGAGCCTGTAAGGCACAACCGCACAGTTTGCCTCGATACGGCGCCCCCGCCCGGAACATCACCGGGCGGGGGCGCCGTCGTCGTAGCCGGCGCCCGCAGCCGGTGAGGAAAGTAACCAGCCTCACCCACGGTCCCTGACCAGGAACGCATCGCAGCGGGCCGACACGGCCGTATTGTCTACGCATCAGAGCCCTGCGTGCCTCCAGGAGATGAAGCGCCGATGATCACCCCACCCGTCGTGCACTCGCTGCGCGAGCAGATCCGCGAGCACATCGTGGAGGGGATCGTCAGCGGACGCTGGAAGCCCGGCGAGCGGATCGTCGAGCGGCGGATCGCCGTCGAGCTGGAGGTCAGCCAGACTCCGGTACGGGAAGCCCTGCGCGAGCTGGAAACGCTGCGGCTGATCGAGTCGGCGCCGAACAAGGGCGTGCGCGTACGGAACCTGTCCGCCGCCGACCTGGAGGAGATCTACCCGGTCCGGGCCGGTCTGGAGCAGATCGCGGCCGAGCTGGCCGCGCCCCGGCTGGCGGCCGACACCTCGGCCCTGGAGCCGCACGTCGCGGCCCTGTGGGAGGCCGACCGCAGCGAGGACGGCACGGCGCAGGTGCGGCACACGGTGGGCTTCCACCGGGAGATGGTGCGCGCGGCGGGGAACAGCGTGCTGCTGCACACCTGGGAAAGTCTCGGGATCGAGGTGTTCACGGCGCTGTCGATCCGCTGGCTGGGCACGGTCCAGAAGTCGTACGCGGAGGAGCACGAGGCCCTGGTGGCGGCGTTCCGCAGTCAGGATCCGGACATCGGGCTGCTGGTGAAGCGGCATGTCCTCGGGTGTGCTCCGCGCGCCTGACGCGCGCCTGATTCACCCGGCACCGCGTGCCTAGTTCTCTGGCACCCGGTGCCGACTTTCGCCTGAGTGACATTTATTCGTCACTTTTATTTGATCGATCATCGATCAGCGCCTTACAGTCAACGCGGGCCCCACCCGGGTCCATCGACCCTGTCCTGCCCGTCAGGGTTTTCTTCACCACCTCCTCTCCTTTGTCCGGAAGGCGGCGCACACCGATGTCCGACCCCGTAGGAAAGCTTCCGAGCGAGCTCGACCAGCTCCCGGACCGCGACACCGAGGAGACCGCCGAATGGGCGGCCTCACTCGACGCCGTCGCCAAGGCCGCCGGTACGCGCCGCGCCGAATACCTGCTCCGCCGTACGCTCCAGCACGCCGAGGCCGCCGGCCTCGCGCTGCCGAAGCTGCTGGAGACGGATTACGTCAACACCATCCCCACCGCCGCGGAGCCCGAGTTTCCGGGTGACATGGACCTCGAAGCCAGGATCACCGCCTGGAACCGCTGGAACGCGGCCGCCATGGTGACCCGCGGCTCCAAGTACGGCGTCGGCGGCCACATCGCCACCTTCGCCTCCGCCGCGTGGCTGTACGAGACCGGCTTCCAGCACTTCTTCCGCGGGAAGGAGGCCGACGGATCGGGCGACCAGCTCTACATCCAGGGCCACGCCTCCCCCGGTATCTACGCCCGCGCCTTCCTCGACGGACGCGTGTCCGAGCAGCAGCTCGACAACTTCCGCCAGGAGGCCGGCGGCAACGGCCTGCCGTCCTACCCCCACCCGCGGCGCCTGCCGTGGCTGTGGGAGTTCCCGACGGTCTCCATGGGCCTCGGCCCGCTCTCCGCGATCTACCAGGCGCGCTTCAACCGCTACCTGCAGAACCGGAGCATCAAGGACACCGCCAACTCGCACGTCTGGGCCTTCCTGGGCGACGGCGAGATGGACGAGCCCGAGTCGACCGCCGCCCTGGCCCTGGCCTCCCGCGAGCAGCTCGACAACCTGACCTTCGTCATCAACTGCAACCTGCAGCGCCTCGACGGTCCGGTCCGCGCGAACTTCCGCGTGGTGCAGGAGCTGGAAGCCCAGTTCCGCGGCGCCGGCTGGAACGTCATCAAGTCGCTGTGGGGCTCCGCCTGGGACGAGCTGTTCCAGCTCGACACCACGGGCGCCCTGGTACGCCGCCTGCGCGAGGTACCGGACGCGCAGTTCCAGACGTACGCGACCCGCGACGTGGCCTACATCCGCCAGCACTTCTTCGGCGCCAACGCCGAGCTCGTGCAGCTGGCCGGCGTGCTGTCCGACGCGAAGATCGCCGAGTGCTTCCACAGCTCGCGCGGCGGCCACGAGCCCCGCAAGGTCTACGCCGCGTACAAGGCCGCCCTGGAGCACAAGGGCGCGCCGACGGTCATCCTCGCGCAGACCGTCAAGGGCTACACGCTGGGCGCCGGGTTCGAGTCGAAGAACGCGAACCACCAGATGAAGAAGCTGTCGATCGACGAGTTCAAGAGCATGCGCGACCTGCTCGGACTCCCGATCCCGGACAGCGCCTTCGCCGACGGTGTCGTGCCCTACGGCCACCCCGGCGCGAACTCCCCCGAGGTCCGGTACCTCAATGAGCGCCGCGCGGCGCTCGGCGGGCCGGCCCCGTCCCGCCAGGTGAAGCACGTGGCCCTGCCCGCTCCGGCGGACCGTTCCTTCGCCCCGCTGCTCAAGGGCTCCGGCAAGCAGGAGATGGCCACCACCATGGCCTTCGTCCGGCTCGTCAAGGACCTGATGCGGGACAAGGAGACCGGCAAGCGCTGGGTGCCGATCGTCCCGGACGAGGCCCGTACCTTCGGTATGGAGTCCCTCTTCCCGTCGGCCGGCATCTACTCGCCGCTGGGTCAGACGTACGAGCCGGTCGACCGCGACCAGCTCATGTACTACAAGGAAGCCAAGGACGGCCAGATCCTCAACGAGGGGATCACCGAGGCCGGCGCCATGGCCGACTTCATCGCCGCCTGCACGTCGTACGCGACGCACGGCGAGCCGATGATCCCCTTCTACATCTTCTACTCGATGTTCGGCTGGCAGCGCACCGCCGACCAGATGTGGCAGCTCGCCGACCAGCTCGGCAAGGGCTTCATCGTCGGCGCCACCGCCGGCCGCACCACCCTGACCGGTGAGGGCCTCCAGCACGCGGACGGCCACTCGCACCTCATCGCGTCCACGAACCCGGCGTCGCTCAACTACGACCCGGCCTTCGCGTACGAGATCGCGGTGATCGTCAAGGACGGTCTGCGCCGCATGTACGGCGAGAAGCCGGAAGACGTCTTCTACTACCTGACGGTCTACAACGAGCCCAAGGTGCAGCCCGCGATGCCCGAGGGCGTCGAGGAAGGCATCCTGAAGGGTCTCTACCGCTTCAACACGGCGGCCGACCTGGCGGAGGCGGCCCCGGCCGCCGACTCCCCGAAGATCCAGCTCATGGCCTCGGGTACGGCGATCCACTGGATCCTGGAGGCGCAGCGCCTGCTGGCCGCCGACTGGAACGTGGCCGCCGACGTCTGGTCCGCCACCTCCTGGGGCGAGCTGCGGCGCGACGCGCTGGAGTGTGACGAGGCGCTGCTGCGCGGCGAGGTGCGTACCCCGTACGTCACCCGCGCGCTGGAGGGTGTCACCAGTCCGGTGCTCGCCGTCTCCGACTGGATGCGTCAGGTCCCGGACCAGATCAGCCAGTGGGTGGAGCAGGACTACACCTCGCTGGGCACGGACGGCTTCGGTCTGTCCGACACCCGTGAGGGCGCCCGCCGCCACTTCGGTGTCGACGCCCAGTCGATCGTGGTGGCCGCGCTGGCCCAGCTCGCCCGCCGCGGCGAGGTCCCGGCGTCCTCCGTCAAGGAGGCCCGGGAGCGCTACGGCCTCTGAGGCCGTAGGCACGGCGAAGGCCGGTATCCATCCCTCTGGGGGAATGGATACCGGCCTTCGCCGTACGCGCGGTGGCGTCGGTGCGGTCCAGCCGTGATGCTGGAGCGGTGGTGACTCCTCCTCCCGGACGAATCCGGGCGGCTTCTCACGTGGGATCGCGATCCCTCATGAAGGCCAAGCCCTGACCTCTGCCCGAGGGCAGACACTGAACGTACTACGGCGCGGCGTCGGCTCGGGCCCTTTCGAGAGGATCGCATGGACGAGACGGAGTTCTGGGAGATCGTCGACCGTACCCGCGAGGCCGCCGAGGGCGACCCCGAGGAGCACGCCGAGCTGCTCGTGGAACGGCTGGCGCAGCTGGACCCGGATTCCGTCCTGGACTTCGCACGGCACTTCGAGGCGCGGTACAACCGGGCGTACACCTGGGACCTGTGGGGCGCCGCCTGGGTGCTGCTCGACGGGGCGAGCGACGACGCGTTCGACTACTTCCGCTGCTGGCTGATCGGCCAGGGCCGGGAGGTCTTCGAGGGCGCCGTCCACGACCCGGACCACCTGGCGGAGCTGCTGGACGACTTCGACGAGGAGATCGACGGGGACGGCGAGGAGCTGGGCTACGCGGCCGACGAGGCGTACGAGCAGCTGACCGGCTCGGTCGCCCCCGATCTCGGGGTCCCGTTGCAACCGGCGGAGCCGGAGGGCACTCCGCTGGACTTCGAGAACGAAGCCGTGCTCGCGGAGCGCTTCCCCCGGCTCTGGGAACGCTTCAGGGCCTAGCCCGTTCTAGTAGTGCGTACCGCCGTCGATACGGATCTCCGTACCGGTGATGAAGGCGCCGTCCTCGGAGCCCAGCATGGCGACGACGCCGGCCACGGTCTGCGGCCCGGCGAAGCCCTGGCCGATGGCGGGGGCGAGCTTGGCGAACAGGCTCCAGTCGGTGTCCTCGGGCAGGCCCGGGCCGGCGCCGGTGGTCATGCCGCTCTCGATGGAGCCGGGGGCCACGGAGACGAAGCGCAGGCCCTGCTTGCTGTACTCGGCGGCCAGCGCGTGGGTCATCGACTGGATGCCGCCCTTGCTGGCCGCGTAGGCGGACATGTAGGGGTGGGCGAAGGACGCCGAGGTGGAGCTGAAGTTCACGACGACCGGCTGGTCGCCGGCGAGCAGCGCCGGGAGGGACTCGCGGATCATCAGGAAGGTGCCGGTCAGGTTGACCCCGATGACCTGGTTCCACAGGTCGAGCGTGGTCCGGTGGGTGTGCGCGGAGCGCAGGATGCCCGCCGCGTTGACGAGTACGTCCATCCCGGTGAGGGCGTCGACGGCGGTGGCGACGCCCTCCCGCACCGCGGCCTCGTCGGATATGTCCAGGGCGGCGGTGGTCAGCCGGTCGCCGTGGCCTTCGGCCGCGGCCTGCTCGGCGGTGGCCTTCAGGCCGGCCTCGTCGACGTCCACGGTGTGGACGCGGCCGCCCTCGGAGAGGATGCGGTGGACGGTGGCGCGGCCGATGCCGGAGCCACCGCCCGTGATGAGGACGCGACGTCCTTCGTAACGGTTCATGGGGCGAGCGTACCCAGTCGCTGGCATGCTTTGCCAGACTGGCAAGGAATGCAGTCACCACCGTTGCGAGCGGTACGCTTCAGACGTGAGATCTCCTCGTCCGTACGCGCCCCGGACCGGCCCGGGAACCCCGTCGCTGACCGAGCGCCGCAAGGCCGCGACCCAGCTCGACATCGCCCGCGCGGCCTGCGAGCTGTTCGCCGAGCACGGCCCCGACGGCACCACCGCCGAGGACATCGCCCACCGCGCCGGCGTGGCACTGCGCACGTTCTACCGCTACTTCCGCAACAAGCAGGAGGCCGTGGCCCCGCTGCTCGCGGGCGGCGGCGACGCCTGGCGCGCGGTCCTCGCGGAGGAAGCACCCGGCACCCCCCTCGCGCAGGCCCTGGAGCGGGCCGTCACCCGCTCGCTGAGCGGCCCGCAGGCGGTCGAGGAGGGCCTGGAGGTGACGCGCGGCCTGCTGCGCGCGGCCGCGTCGGACGAGGCCCTGCGGGCAGTCTGGTACCGGGTGAACCAGGACTCGGAGGAGCGCCTGGTCCCGGTGGTCTTCCGGCTGGCCGGCCCGGACGCCGATCCCCTGGGAGTCCGTCTGCTGGCCGCGGCCGCCACGGACGCGATCCGCGTCTCCCTGGAAGTCTGGTCGGCCACCGACGCCCCGGTCTCGGGTCCCGGCTCCCCCGCCGAACTCGCGGTGCGCTGCCTGCGCGACCTCACAGGCGCGATGCCCCTGCTCCGCTGAGGACAGCGGAGCAGGGGCATCGGTGCAGCGTGTCGGGCGGTGCTCAGGGCCCGCCGCGGTCAGTGGTCCCAGTCGCCGTGGCCGTTCCCGCCGTAGCCGTCGCCGCCGTGGCCGTCCCAGCCGTGGTCGCCGTTGCCGCCGTAGCCGTCCCAGTGGCCGTTGCCGCCGTAGCCGTCCCAGTGGTGACCGTTCCCGCCGTAGCCGTCCCAGTCGTGGTCGTGGCCGTTTCCACCGCGGCCGTCCCAGTTCGAGTGGCGCCAGTCGACCCAGTCGTCGTGGTAGCCGCCGTAACCGCCGTTACCGCCCCTGCCATCGTGGTCCCAGCACTCGTGGGAGTGGGAGTGGGAGTGGTCCGAGCACCTCCACCCGTCGCCACCAGTGGCCGAAGCGCTCGCGCTGCCGACCGGCATCAGGCCGAGGGTGGCCCCGGCGGTTCCGGCAATGACTGCCGCTACGATCCTACGGCGCATCTTCATGCACCTCCGCACCTGTCTCGCTTATCGGGCGTTTAAGGTCATTTCCACCCTCGCCCGACCCCGGTGACCTGTCAAAGCGGAAGGCCCCCCGCAGCTCTCCGTGGAGAGCTGCGGGGGGCCTTTCACCAGGCAGAACCCGGTCTTTCAAACAGTGCGGCCTAGAGGTCGAAGTACAGCTCGAACTCGTGCGGGTGCGGACGCTGCGCGATCGGGGCGATCTCGTGCGTGCGCTTGTAGTCGATCCAGGTCTCGATCAGGTCGGGGGTGAAGACACCGCCGGCCAGGAGGTAGTCGTGGTCGGCCTCCAGCGCCTTGAGGACGTCCTCGAGGCTGGTCGGGACCTGCGGGACGCTCGCGTGCTCGTCGGGCGAGAGCTCGTAGAGGTCCTTGTCGATCGGCTCCATCGGCTCGATCTTGTTCTTGACGCCGTCGAGACCCGCGAGCAGCAGCGCCGAGAAGGCGAGGTACGGGTTCGAGGACGGGTCCGGGGCGCGGAACTCGACGCGCTTGGCCTTCGGGTTCGAGCCCGTGATCGGGATGCGCATGGCCGCGGAGCGGTTGCGCTGCGAGTACACCATGTTGACCGGCGCCTCGAAGCCCGGCACCAGGCGGTGGTACGAGTTCACCGTCGGGTTGGTGAAGGCCAGCAGCGACGGGGCGTGCTTGAGGATGCCGCCGATGTAGTAGCGGGCGGTGTCCGAGAGGCCCGCGTAGCCGGACTCGTCGTAGAACAGCGGGTCGCCGTTCGCCCACAGCGACTGGTGCACGTGCATGCCCGAGCCGTTGTCACCGAAGATCGGCTTCGGCATGAAGGTCGCGGTCTTGCCGTTGCGCCAGGCGACGTTCTTCACGATGTACTTGAAGAGCATCAGGTCGTCGGCCGCGGCGAGCAGCGTGTTGAACTTGTAGTTGATCTCGGCCTGGCCACCGGTGCCGACCTCGTGGTGCTGGCGCTCGACCTGGAGGCCCTGGGCGTCCAGCTCGAGGGAGATCTCGGCGCGCAGGTCGGCGAAGTGGTCGACCGGGGCGACCGGGAAGTAGCCGCCCTTGTAGCGGACCTTGTAGCCGCGGTTGTTCTCCTCGGAACCGGTGTTCCAGGCGCCGGCCTCGGAGTCGATGTGGTAGAAGCTCTCGTTCGCGGTGGTCGCGAAGCGCACGCTGTCGAACACGTAGAACTCGGCCTCGGGACCGAAGTACGCGGTGTCGGCGATGCCGGTGGAGGCGAGGTAGGCCTCGGCCTTCTTCGCGATGTTGCGCGGGTCGCGGCTGTAGGCCTCACCCGTGATCGGGTCGTGGATGAAGAAGTTGATGTTGAGCGTCTTGTCCTTGCGGAACGGGTCCAGGCGCGCGGTCGTGATGTCGGCGCGCAGCGCCATGTCGGACTCGTGGATCGCCTGGAAGCCGCGGATCGAGGAGCCGTCGAAGGCCAGCTCCTCGTTCGGGTCGAACGCCCGCCCCGGGATGGTGAAGTGCTGCATGACACCAGGCAGGTCGCAGAAGCGGACGTCGACGAACTTGACGTCGTTCTCCTCGATGTACTGCTTCACTTCGTCGGCGTTCTGGAACATCCAACTCCTCCTACTCCCGGCCCGGGGGAGGGCGGGTTTTATAGCTCGTGATGCGGCAGTGCGGTGCCGCACGCTGGTACCGACCATAAGCAGACGGGATTTCTCAAGCATGACCCATTTGTTTCGCACAAGTTAACCAGGGTCCCGTCGGAGTGCGCTGGTGCGCCACCGGTACCGTGGTCGGGTGGACAACAGGCAAGCAATCGGATCCTGGCTCTCGGGCCCCCGGGCGGCCGCCGAGGAAATGGGCGTCGAGTTCGGCTATCCGGGCCAGCGGCTCGGCATGCCGCAGTCGGGACCCGGCTCCCTGGCCCGCTTCGGACGCCGCCTCGGCGCGGTCGCCATCGACTGGGTGAGCTGCCAGCTGATCGCGTACGGGCTGATCACGGGCGGGAACCTGGCGGCGGCGGCCAACTGGACGCTGGGGCTCTTCCTGGCCCTGACCCTCCTGACGGTGGGCACCGTCGGATTCACCCCCGGCAAGCGGATTCTGGGCCTCCGCGTGATCGGGGAGGACGGCGGCCGCCTCGGCATCGTCCGTGTGGCGATCCGCACGGCGCTGCTGGCCCTCGTCATCCCCGCCCTGGTCCGGGACCGCGACGGCCGCGGCCTCCACGACCGCCTCTCGGGCGCCGTCCAGGTCCGGATCTAGACCGGCGTCCTTCGCGTAGGGCACACCGCCTACGACACACCGCCTACGACACACCGCGTACGACGCACCGCCTATGACACAGGGGCGCCCCCGGGCCGGATGGCTTCGGGGGCGCCCCTGTGTCGTATACGAAAAGCGGATCAGCTGCCGATCAGCGCTGCTTCCCGCCGCGTGGCATGCGCATGCCCTTAGGCATCGGACCCTTTGGCACCGGCATATTACTCAGCAAGTCGCCCATGGCCCGGAGCTTGTCGTTGACCTGGGTGATCTGGTGGCCGGCCAGGACGCGGGGCAGCTTCAGCAGCGTCGTACGGACCTTCTTGAGCGGCACCTCGCCCTCGCCGGTGCCCACGATGAAGTCGTGGACCGGGATGTCGGGCATGATCCGGGCCAGCTTCTTCTTCTCGGCCGCGAGCAGGGTCTTGACCCGATTCGGGTTGCCCTCGCCGATCAGGACCACGCCCGCCTTGCCGACGGCCCGGTGGACGATGTCCTGGTTCCGGTTCATCGCGACGGCCGGGGTGGTCGTCCAGCCCCGTCCCACGTTGTCCAGTACGGCCGCGGCCGCGCCCGGCTGTCCCTCCATCTGCCCGAAGGCAGCTCGCTCGGCCCGTCGTCCGAAGACGATCGCCATCCCGAGGAACGCCACCAGGAAGCCCAGAATGCCCAGGTAGACCGGGTAGCCGATCAGGAAGCCGATCGCAAGAAAGACACCGAAGGTGACGATTCCCACGCCCGCGACGATCAGACCGACCTTCGGGTCGGCCTTGCGCGTCATCTTGTACGTCAGGGCGATCTGCTTCAGTCGCCCGGGGTTCGCAGCAGTCTCTGCGTTTGACTTCCTCGCCATGAGGCGAAGTTTACGTGGCCTGCGGGGTCCGGGTGGCCGCGGCCTCGAGTACGTGCTCGGTTTCGACCCGGTCCTTGGCCCTGCGGCGGTCTTCCAGGACCGCCGACCAGGCGTTGCGGCGGGCGCCGCTCATGAGCAGCGACTCGATGCCGCGGAAGGCGTCGGTGAAGGACGGGATGGCGATGGCGCGGACGGGCGCGGCCTGCATGATGTCAATCCCTCTCTCGGTGCTCGCATCGATGGTGTGTGCGGTGCGTGGACCCAGCATCACTGACAGGTGTTACCAGGGCATGACCGGTCGGTCAAACGTTTCTGAAACATTGACGCGGCCCGCCGGGCTCTTCCTGGAAGGAGCCTAGGGGCCGCGTCGCCGCGCTGTTACTGCCTGGTACAGCTTTGTGCGTCACTTCACAATTTCACACTTCACGCTTAACACGCTGGCGCGCTTCTCTGTGTCGCCGATCGAGCTACGCCTCGCCACCGCTCCGGCCGAGTGCCCGCCCTCGTTCCTCAGGCGGACCCTCAACCTACGCTCCGGCTCGGCTGCGCTTCTCTGTGTCGCCGGTCGAGCTACGCCTCGCCACCGCTCCGGCCGAGTGCCCGCCCTCGTTCCTCAGGCGGACCCTCAACCTACGCTCCGGCTCGGCTGCGCTTCTCCATCGCCTGCGTGTAGAGACGGCCCGCCCTGTAGGACGAGCGGACGAGCGGGCCGGACATCACGCCGGAGAAGCCGATGTCCTCGGCCTCCTTCGCCAGCTCGACGAACTCGTGCGGCTTCACCCAGCGCTCGACGGGGTGGTGCCGCGGCGAGGGCCGCAGGTACTGGGTGATGGTGATGAGCTCGCAGCCGGCCTCGTGCAGGTCCTTCAGGGCCTGCGAGACCTCCTCGCGCTCCTCGCCCATGCCGAGGATCAAGTTCGACTTGGTGATCAGGCCGTAGGCCCGCGCCTTGGTGATCACTTCCAGCGAGCGCTCGTAGCGGAAGCCGGGGCGGATCCGCTTGAAGATCCGGGGCACGGTCTCGACGTTGTGCGCGAAGACCTCGGGGCGGGAGGCGAAGACCTCCTCCAGCAGCTCCGGAACCGCGTTGAAGTCGGGGGCCAGCAGCTCGACCTTGGTGTGGCCGCTCTCGCGGCCCGCCGTCTGCTGGTGGATCTGGCGCACGGTCTCCGCGTACAGCCACGCGCCGCCGTCGGGCAGGTCGTCGCGGGCGACGCCGGTGATGGTGGCGTAGTTCAGGTCCATGGTGACCACGGACTCGCCGACACGGCGCGGCTCGTCCCGGTCGAGGGCCTCGGGCTTGCCCGTGTCGATCTGGCAGAAGTCACAGCGCCGGGTGCACTGGTCGCCACCGATGAGGAAGGTGGCCTCGCGGTCCTCCCAGCATTCGTAGATGTTCGGACAACCGGCTTCCTGGCACACCGTGTGCAGTCCTTCGCCCTTCACCAGGGCCTGCATCTTGGTGTACTCGGGACCCATCTTCGCCCGGGTCTTGATCCACTCGGGCTTGCGCTCGATGGGGGTCTGGCTGTTCCGGACCTCGAGGCGCAGCATCTTGCGTCCGTCGGGTGCGACTGCGGACACGACCGGCTCCCTGTGACTTCGATTCTTCGGCGCCCACCAGGGTACGCCCGTAATTTCGTACGTTCTTACGTCGGCCAACCTGGGAGCGGCCGACCGCATTCCCCCCGGCCGTCAGCCGACGGCCGGCTCGATCTGCCGGGGCTGCGGCTCGGCGTGCTCCAGTACGTCCTTCAGGTGCCGTTCGACGACCGGCAGCACCTCGGCGATGGTGATCTCACGGCCCAGTTCGTACGAGAGCGAGGTCACACCGGCGTCCCGGATGCCGCAGGGGACGATCCGGTCGAACCAGGTGTTGTCGGGGTTCACGTTGATCGCGAAGCCGTGCATGGTGACGCCCTTGGCGACGCGGATGCCGATGGCGGCGAGCTTGCGGTCCTCACGGCGCTGGCCGGCGTTGGACGGGGCGTACTCGGGGCCGTTCAGCCGGGCGTCGAAGTCGTCGTCGCCGATCCGCAGATCTTGAACGGGCCCAGTGAAGTCCAGGGAGAGGCCGCCGATCTCCGGGCGCTCCTCCACCGGGTCACCCAGCACCCAGACGCCGCTGCGGCCTTCGACGCGGGTGGTCTCCAGGCCGAAGTCGGCGGCCGTGCGGATCAGGGCGTCCTCGAGGCGGCGTACGTGGGCGACCACGTCGACCGGGCGGGGCAGCTTCATGATCGGGTAGCCGACCAGCTGGCCCGGGCCGTGCCAGGTGATCTTGCCGCCTCGGTCGACGTCCACGACGGGCGTGCCGTCGAGCGGCCGCTCGCTGGGGTCGGTGCGCCGGCCCGCGGTGTAGACCGGCAGGTGCTCCACGAGCAGGCAGGTGTCCTCGATCTCGTCCGCGAAGCGGGCGGCGTGGACGCGCCGCTGCTCTTCCCAGGCCTCGGTGTACTCGACGGATTCCGGCCCGAAGCCCAGATGGACAAACCGAAGCTCAGTCACCGCAGCGCCTCCTCGTTGAACCTGCTGTGTGCACGTATCGCACTCGACAAGGGTACGGCGGCCCCGCGGGACGCCCTTAGGGGGTGTTTCTCGGATCTTCGAGGAGGCGGCGGGCGGCCTCCAACCGGGCCGACTCCACGTAGGCGGCGGGGGTGGTGCCGGTGCGCTG
>NZ_JBSFTP010000057.1:10975-49151 GCF_053591315.1 Streptomyces sp. NPDC003042 | reverse complement strand
GTCAGCACGCCCCCGGACCCCCGCGCCTCAAACCCCCCAGACTCCGTCCGGGGATACCCCTGGCGGGGCTGAGTTCGCCGTCCCGTACAGCGGTCACCGGAACGCGGGCCGCCGGGGTTCGGGGATACTGGACGGGCAGACCCACAGGAAAGGCCACCACACGTGACTGAGATCGAGATCGGGCGCGGCAAGCGCGGCCGCAGGGCGTACGCGTTCGACGACATCGCCATCGTCCCGAGCCGGCGTACCCGGGACCCGAAGGAGGTCTCGATCGCCTGGCAGATCGACGCGTACCGCTTCGAGCTTCCCTTCCTGGCCGCCCCCATGGACTCGGTCGTCTCCCCGCAGACCGCGATCCGCATCGGCGAGCTCGGCGGCCTCGGCGTGCTGAACCTCGAAGGCCTGTGGACCCGCTACGAGGACCCGCAGCCGCTGCTCGACGAGATCGCGGAGCTGGACGAGGAGTCCGCCACCCGCCGTCTCCAGGAGATCTACTCCGCGCCGATCCAGGCGGACCTGATCCGCCGGCGCATCAAGGAGGTGCGCGACTCCGGTGTCGTCACCGCCGCCGCGCTCTCCCCGCAGCGCACCGCCGAGTTCTCCAAGGCCGTCGTGGACGCCGGCGTGGACATCTTCGTGATCCGCGGCACCACCGTGTCGGCGGAGCACGTCTCCGGCGCCGCCGAGCCGCTGAACCTCAAGCAGTTCATCTACGAGCTCGACGTCCCGGTCATCGTGGGCGGCTGCGCCACCTACACCGCCGCCCTGCACCTGATGCGCACCGGCGCCGCGGGTGTCCTGGTCGGCTTCGGCGGCGGCGCCGCGCACACCACGCGCAACGTGCTCGGCATCCAGGTCCCGATGGCCACCGCCGTCGCGGACGTGGCCGCGGCGCGCCGCGACTACATGGACGAGTCCGGCGGCCGCTACGTGCACGTCATCGCCGACGGCGGCGTGGGCTGGTCGGGCGACATCCCGAAGGCCGTCGCCTGTGGCGCGGACGCCGTGATGATCGGCTCCCCGCTGGCCCGTGCCACCGACGCGCCCGGCAAGGGCAACCACTGGGGCATGGAGGCCGTCCACGAGGACGTGCCGCGCGGCAAGAAGGTCGACCTCGGCACCGTCGGCACCACCGAGGAGATCCTCACCGGTCCGTCGCACAGCCCTGAAGGCTCGATGAACATCTTCGGCGCGCTGCGCCGCTCGATGGCCACCACCGGCTACAGCGAGCTCAAGGAGTTCCAGCGGGTCGAGGTCACGGTCGCGGACTCGCAGCACAGCCGCTGACCCGTCTCGTTCGCACGCGCGTACACGCCGGAGGGCCGGCACCCCGTGGGGTGCCGGCCCTCCGGCGTCGGTCCGTGCGGGTGAGCCGGCTCAGAGCCCGAAGTACAGGCTTACGGCATGCTCGACCTCGGCCAGCTCGTCCCGGTCGAGGTAGTGGACCGGGTCGCCGTGGATGTACGTGATGTCGACCGTACGGATCTGATCGACGAGCAGTCGCGTGAGAACGCCGTCGAATTCCAGTTGCGGCCGGAAGGCGGCGGGCTGGGCGCTGGTCGACGCAGGGATGACCGTCGCCACGTTCCAGGGCATGGAACTCGGACTGAGGACGAGCCCGTACCGCTTGCCGCGCTGTTCGTGCCCGCGCTTGGCGTCACCGAAGTCGACGCGGTAGAGCGCCCCCCGGATCACCAGGCATCAACTTCGTCGTTCAGGTCCTCGTCCGCGAGCCGCTCGGCGTCCGCGCGCGCCCGGCTGAGCCATACCTCGCGCTCCAGCAGTCGCAAGGCGCGCCGGATCACGTCACTCGTGCGCTCGCCCTCGCGGGTGGCCGCAGCGATGATGCGCTCGTCCTCTTCGGTGGGTCGGAACCCTATGGTCGTGGCCATAAATCCAGGCTAGCGCTCTGTGCAACATCCGTCCAGCCAATGTTGCACACCGGTTGATCCTCAGAGGCGGTGGGCCGCGCCCGCCGGGCTGGCGCCGCGGGTGTCCAGCAGCAGCTGCGCCTTCACCGACAGGCCCTGGAGGTCGTACGTCCGGTGGTGCTGGAGCAGGATCGTCAGATCGGCGTTGGCGGCGGCCTCGTAGAGCGAATCGGCGCGCGGCACGGGCTGGTCCCGGACCCTCCAGCCGGTGATGTACGGGTCGTGGTAGCTGATCAGGGCGCCGAGGTCGATGAGCCGGCTGGCGATCTCGCCGGCCGGGGAGCCCTCCTGGTCGGCGAGGTCGGGTTTGTACGTGACCCCGAGCAGCAGGACGCGGGCGCCGCGGGCGGATTTGCCGTGCTCGTTCAGCAGGGTGGCGGAGCGCTGGATGACGTACTGCGGCATCCGGTTGTTGATCTCCTGCGCCAGGCCGACCATGCGCAGGGGGTGGCCGGGGGTGCGGGTGGTGTGCGGGAGGTAGTTGGGGTCGAGGGGGACGCCGTGGCCGCCGACACCGGGGCCGGGGCGGAAGGCCTGGAACCCGTACGGCTTCGTCTCGGCGCACCGGATGACGTCCCACAGGTCGACGCCGAGGTCGTGGCAGAGGACCGCCATCTCGTTCATCAGGGCGATGTTGACGTGCCGGTAGTTCGTCTCCAGGAGCTGTACGGTCTCGGCCTCGCGCAGCCCGCGGGCGCGCACCACCTTCTCGGTGAGGCGGGCGTAGAAGGCGTGCGCGGACTCGGTGCAGGCGGGGGTGAGGCCGCCGATCACCTTGGGGGTGTTGGAGACGCCGTGGGTCCGGTTGCCCGGGTCGAGGCGGCTGGGGGAGTACGCCAGATGGAAGTCCCGCCCGGCGCGCAGCCCGGAGCCCGATTCGAGGATCGGGCGCAGGTAGTCCTCGGTGACGCCCGGGTGCGCGGCCGATTCGAGGATCACGGTGGTGTGCGGGCGCAGGCGGGCGGCCAGGGTGCGGCCGGCGTCGCCGACGGCGGTGAGGTCGAGCGCGCGGTCGGCGCCGAGCTGGGTGGGGGCGCAGATGACGGCGGTGCGGACCCGGCCGAGTTCGGCGGGGTTGGTGGTGATCCGGAAGCCGGCCGCCGACATCCGGCGGATCTCGGCGGCGGTGAGGGTGCTGTCCGTGGCCGGACCGCTGTCGTAGCCGACGGTCTCGATTCCGGCGGCGACGGCCGCCTGGGCGAGGGGGAGGCCTAGGTGGCCGAGTCCGATGACGGCGAGATCTGCGGGCATGGGGGGCCGTCCCTTCCCTTCCCTGACACATGAGGGGGCGGTGCGCGCACGTCCTGTGGACAACGGGGGTCCGGAGCCCGGCGGGGAGCTGGCGCAATGTCAGACTAGGCGTATATATGACAGATATGTCGCATTGCGGGGCGGTGGTCGCCGTTGTGTTGTCCACAGGCGGTGGCTGATGTCGGTGCGGCCGGTCAGAATCGGGAACGGGGCATGTGCGCGGGTCACCACCCGCACCGAGCGGGCACGACCCGCACCAACGGGAGGCAGCCGTGAGGACAGCGACACTGGGACCGGCGCAGCGCGCCGAGGCGCTCGCCCGGATGGCCGAGCGCGAACTGGACGTGCTGGTCGTGGGCGCGGGCGTGGTCGGCGCGGGCACCGCGCTCGACGCGGTGACCAGAGGCCTGTCGACCGGGCTGGTGGAGGCGCGCGACTGGGCGTCCGGCACGTCGAGCAGGTCGAGCAAGCTCATCCACGGTGGACTCAGGTACCTGGAGATGCTCGACTTCGCCCTCGTGCGCGAGGCCCTGAAGGAGCGCGGCCTGCTGCTGGAGCGGCTCGCCCCGCACCTGGTCAAGCCGGTGCCGTTCCTGTATCCGCTCCAGCACAAGGGCTGGGAGCGGTTCTACGCCGGCGCGGGAGTCGCCCTCTACGACGCGATGTCGGTCTCCAGCGGCCACGGGCGCGGGCTGCCCACCCACCGCCACCTGTCGCGCAAACGCGCGCTGCGGATCGCACCGGCGCTGCGCAAGGACGCGCTGGTGGGCGCCCTGCAGTACTACGACGCCCAGATGGACGACGCGCGCTACGTCGCCACGCTGGTGCGTACGGCCACGGCGTACGGGGCACACTGCGCCAACCGGGCGAGGGTGGTGGGCTTCCTGCGCGAGGGCGAGCGGGTGGTCGGCGCGCGCGTCCGGGACGTCGAAGGGAGGCGGGGGGCCGCCGGGGAATACGAGGTGCGCGCGAAGCAGGTCGTGAACGCCACGGGGGTGTGGACGGACGACACCCAGGCGCTCATCGGGGAGCGCGGGCAGTTCCACGTACGGGCGTCCAAGGGCATCCATCTGGTCGTGCCGAAGGACCGGATCCATTCGAGCACCGGACTGATCCTGCGGACCGAGAAATCGGTGCTGTTCGTGATCCCGTGGGGGCGGCACTGGATCGTGGGCACCACGGACACGGACTGGGACCTGGACAAGGCGCACCCGGCGGCGTCCAGCGCGGACATCGACTACCTGCTGGAGCACGTGAACTCGGTGCTGGCGGTGCCGCTGACGCGCGATGACGTCCAGGGCGTCTACGCGGGCCTGCGGCCGCTGCTGGCCGGCGAGTCGGACGCCACGAGCAAGCTCTCGCGGGAGCACACGGTGGCCCACCCGGTGCCGGGGCTGGTGGTGATCGCGGGCGGCAAGTACACGACGTACCGGGTCATGGCGAAGGACGCCGTCGACGAGGCGGTGCACGGGCTGGACCAGCGGGTGGCGGAGTGCGTCACGGAGGACGTGCCGCTGGTGGGGGCGGAGGGATACCGGGCCCTGTGGAACGGGCGCGCCAGGATGGCCGCCCGGACGGGTCTTCACGTGGCGCGGGTGGAGCACCTGTTGAACCGGTACGGGTCGCTGACAGAGGAACTGCTCGACCTGATCGCCGCGGATCCGGGGCTGGCGGAGCCGGTGTCCGGAGCGGACGACTACCTCCGGGCGGAGATCGTGTACGCGGCCTCGCACGAGGGAGCCCGGCACCTGGACGACGTACTGACGCGGCGGACGCGGATCTCGATCGAGACCTTCGACCGGGGGACGCGGTCGGCGCGGGAGTGCGCGGAACTGATGGCGCCGGTCCTGGGCTGGGACGAGCAGCAGATCGAGAAGGAAGTCGCGCACTACGAGAAGCGGGTACAGGCGGAGCGGGAATCGCAGCGCCAGCCGGACGACCAGACGGCGGACGCGGCGAGGCTGGGGGCGCCCGACATCGTTCCGTTGTAACTCCGCGATGCGGAAAGGGGAACCGCGGACCCGGGGCGGCCGTCGCTTGCGGAGTGAGCAACAATGAGGTTTCTGCCGGGGCGGGTTAGCGTGCCGGGGCAGCCGGGCCAGGCTGCACGATCGCAGAGGGGACGCATGTCGAAGCCGGACGACTCCGTCGGGGGCGGTACGCCTGCGGCGAAGCCTGCCGTGGTTGCGGGCGGGCTTGGGCCCGAGCCCGAGGACGCGAAGCCGGGCGGCGCCGCCGGGGTTGAGGCCGAGGTCGAGGCTGCGGCGGAACGGGCCGCGCCCGTGCCGGAGCCGCAGGACGCGACGCCTGGCGTCGCGGCGGCGGAGCCGAAGCCTGAGGGGGCGGAGCCCGCGTCCGTGGCGGACGAGGTCATGTCGCGGGACGAGCCCGAGGGGGCGAAGCCCGGCGTCGCGGCGGCCGAGGCCGGGGGCAAGAAGCCTGTGGCGGGGCCGGTCGGCGCCGGGTCGGAGCCGCGGGACGCGGCGCCTGCGGCGGGCAAGACCGTGTCGGGGGCCGAGTCGCCGGAGCCGGAGGACAAGAGGCCTGTGGCGGAGCCGGTCGGTGCCGGACACGAGCCGGAGGATGTGGAGCCCGTGGCGGACGAGAGCGCGTCGCGGGGCGAGCCGGAGGATGCGGTGCCCGCGGCGGACAAGGGTGTGCCGGGCGTCGAGCCTGACGGTGTGAAGCCCGTGGAGCCGAAGGCTGACGGGGCGAAGGCTGACGGGGCGAAGGTCGCGGTCCGCGGAACGGTCGCGGCCAAGGACCAAGGGCGGTTGCTCGCCGGGCGGTATCGGCTCGGGGCCGTGCTCGGCAAGGGCGGCATGGGCACCGTGTGGCGGGCCCAGGACGAGACGCTCGGCCGGACGGTCGCCGTCAAGGAGCTCCGCTTCGGCACCGGCGTCGACGAGGACGAGAAGCGCCGGCTCATCACCCGTACCCTCCGCGAGGCCAAGGCCATCGCGCGGATCCGCAGCGAGGGCGCGGTCACCGTCTACGACGTCGTCGACGAGGACGCCCGCCCGTGGATCGTCATGGAGCTCATCGAGGGCGCCTCCCTCGCCGAGTTCGTGCGCGAGAACGGTCCGCTCACCCCGCGCCGCGCCGCCGAGGTCGGGCTCGCGGTGCTCGACGTGCTGCGCGCCGCGCACCGCCAGGGCATCCTGCACCGCGACGTCAAGCCGTCCAACGTGCTCATCGCCGCCAGCGGCCGCGTCGTCCTCACCGACTTCGGCATCGCGCAGGTCGAGGGCGACCCCTCCATCACCTCCACCGGCATGCTCGTCGGCGCCCCCTCCTACATCTCCCCCGAGCGCGCCCGCGGCCAGAAGCCCGGCCCGCCCGCCGACATGTGGTCGCTCGGCGGGTTGCTGTACGCCGCCGTCGAGGGCATTCCCCCGTACGACAAGGGCTCCGCGCTCGCCACCCTCACCGCGGTGATGACCGAGCCGGTGGACCCGCCGAAGAACGCCGGCCCGCTGACCGAGGTCATCTACGGTCTGCTCGTCAAGGACCCCGCCGGCCGGCTCGACGAGGACCACGCGCGGACGATGCTCACGGCCGTGCTCAACGCCCCCGAGCCTGCGCCCGTACTCGTCCCCGTGCCGCCGGTGGAGGAGACCCGGCCGATCTCCCTCGACAAGGCGGACGAGGCGGCCGAGAAGGCCGCCGAGAAGGCGGCGAAGAAGGAACGCGACCGGCGTGAGCGCGAGCAGCGCGAACGGACCCGCGCGGCGCTGAAGTCGGCCCGCAAGGCGGCGGCCGCCGAGGCCGCCTCCGCCGCCGAGGTCCCGCCGTCCCGGCCCGCTCCGGTGGTCGCCGCGCCGCTCACCGACGTGGTGCCGCGCCGCACCATCGCGCTCGCGATAGTCGGCGTGATCGTGGCGCTGGCGGCGATCGGTTCGCTGATCGCGTACGCGGTCGGCGGCGACGACAAGGGCGACCGCAAGGACGAGGGCAAGGGCGGACCGGTCCCGGTCGTGTCCGGCAGTCCGTCCCCGGGCACTTCACCGGGTACCTCGCCCGGTACGTCACCCAGCGCGGCCACGCCCAGCGGGGCCGCGAGCGGCTCGACGCCGGAGGCCGCGCCCAGTGGCAGCGGTGCCTCCGACCAGGGGCAGGGTCAGGGCCAGGGCGCCAGCCCCGGTTCGCCCGGCGGCACCCTGCCCGCCGGGTACGCCACGGTGTCGGACCTGCGGTTCCACTTCTCGATGGCGATGCCCGAGGGCTTCCGCCAGACCGGCACCGCGGGCAAGGACTCCGGCGCCATATACAGCCGCGACGGCGGCTTCCCGCGGATCCAGGTCGACTTCAACAAGAGGCCGGGCGACGACGCCCGCACCGCCTGGGCGGAGCTGGCTCCGGCCGTGGCGGGCAGCAGCAAGAACTACCGCCTGATCGGGCTCGACGTGGTGGACTACCGGGGCTACCCGACCGTCGCGGACTGGCAGTTCGAGCGCGAGCAGCAGGGCACGAAGATCCGGGTGCTCAACCGGGGCTTCAGGGTCGACGCGACCCACGGCTACGCGATCATGATCAGCTGCGCCGCCGACCAGTGGGACGGCCCCGAGTGCACGCAGATGCGCAACACCGCGTTCGAGACCTTCCAGGTTTTGGGCTGACGAGCCCGGGATGACGAGCCCGGGCCTGACGAGCATCGTCAGGCCCGGGACGCGGGCGGCCCGCGCGACGTATCGTGTCAGCGGGGGCCACGGGGACCTGGGCCCCGGCACTCGGGGGAGGCGATGTGGAGGACTATGCCGGCCGGATCCTGGCCAGCCGTTACCGTCTGCCGCTGCCGCCGTCCGACGCGTACGAGCTGATCGAGACCCGCGCCTTCGACACCCGCAGCGGGCAGGAAGTCCTCGTACGGCAGGTGCCGTTGCCGGAGGTCGTGGACGCGGAGCTGCTCGACGGTTCGCGCGGGCCCGCCGCCGGTGGGCGCCCGGCCGGGGAACTGCCCGCGGTGCGGCGGGCGATCGCCGCCGCGCAGGCCGCGGCTTCCGTGCCGGACCATGCGCGGCTGGACCAGGTCTTCGACGTGTTCGCGGAGGGCGGTTCGCTGTGGATAGTGAGCGAACTCGTCCCCGCCAGGCCGCTGGCCACGCTGATCGCCGATGAACCGCTCAGCCCGTACCGGGCGGCGGAGGTGGCCTCCGACGTGCTGACCGCGCTGCGGGTGCTGCACGCGCACGGCTGGACCCACCGGAACATCACCGTCCGCACGGTGTTGATATGCGACGACGGGCGGGTGGTCCTGACGGGGCTGGCGGCGGGCGCCGCCGAGGAGGCCCTGTGCGGGTACGACCCGGTGCCGCCGCCGCTCTTCGAGGAGCCTGAGGAGCCTGAAGAGCCGGGGGAGGTGTCCGGACCCGCCTACGCGCCGCTGGTGGCGCCCGGCTATGACACCGGGCCGCGGTACTCCGACCACATCGCCCCCGAGGCCCAGGCTGCCGCGCGGGCGGGGACCGTCGCCGCGTACCGGGCCGGGGCGCAGGCCGCCGCCGCCCGGGTCATGGAGGAGCGCGGGGCGGTCGCCGCGGGCGGGCGCCCGGAGGGGTCCAACGTGCCGCAGGGGTACGCGTACCCGTACGGCGGCCCGGACACCGCGGCGGTCACGCCCTGGCACGGCGCCACCCCGCGTCGGCAGCCGGAGCCGCAGCCCGACGAGCGGCAGCCCGACCGGCCGCAGCAGTGGTCAGAGGCCGCCCGCCCCGCGCTGCCCGCGCAGCTCGCCCTCCCGCAGGGCTACCGGCAGGCCGACGACCCGGCCCCGCAGAGCCCGCCCCCGGCCGACGGCTGGGACGGCGGCGGTGGCGGGCCGCGCAGCGGGCTGGACGCCGAGCGGGCCCGGCAGACCCGGATGGCCGTGGTCGGAGCCGTCACCGAGCGGTGGGCGCCCGAGCAGGCCGGTCCCGTGCACGGCCACTGGCAGCTGGCCGCTCCCGTCGGCCCGGCCACCGACCTCTGGGCCCTCGGCGCGCTGCTCTACCGCGCGGTCCAGGGCCACGCCCCGTACCCCGAGGACAGCGTCGCCGAACTGGTCGACATGGTGTGCGCCGAGCCGCCCGCCTTCGCCGAGGAGTGCGGCCCGCTGCGCCCCGTAGTGGAGTCGCTGCTGCGCCAGGACCCGACCGAGCGGCCCGACTTCGAGGAGCTCCGGGGCTGGCTGCGCTCGCTCGTCCGCTCCGCCCCGGAGCCCGACGGCGGCTTCGGCATGCTGCCGATGGCGGAGCCGGATCCCGCGCGGCTGCCCGTCGTACGCAGGCGCGGTGATCTGCACGGACGCCACCGCAACCCCGCCGCGGCGCGGGGGGCGCGCGGGCCGCGCTCCCTCGGCCGGACGCTGCTGGTCGCCATCCTGGCCCTGCTCGCGGGGGCGGTGGCGTACGCGATGGTGTTCATGCCCCGGTCAGGCGATCCGCAGCAGGGGGAGCGGCCGGACCAGCAGCCCGCGGTGGCCGCCCAGACCCCGGCCGGGAAGACACCGACGACCCCGGCCCCGCAGACGCCGCAGACGCAGACCCAGGCCCCGCCCTCCGCATCCGCCTCCGCCTCCGCCGGAACCCCGGAGTCCAAGCCCGCCCCGCAGGGCTACACCCTCCAGCAGGATCCCGAGCACTTCGAGATCGCCGTACCCGAGGGCTGGGACCGCCACGGGATCAACGAGGCGGGCCAGGTGCGCTACACGCAGGGCCAGTTCGTCCTGACCGTCGTCCCGGGCCGGGACCGGGTCGAGGGCAACCCGGATCCGGCGACGTACCAGAAGGACAAGGAGCCGGAGCTGTCCCCGTACCGCAACTCCACCTGGGCGAGCAGCGGTGACGTCAAGTCCACGAAGGTGGGCCAGCAGCTGCGCGTCACGGGCCGCTACACCTGGATCGACAGCACCGGCCGGTCGGTCTTCGCCCGCAACTTCGTCGTCGCGCTCGGCGGGCGCTATCACGTCGTCATGGTCACAGGTCCGGAAGACAACCAGGACCAGGTCACCGACGTCTTCGAGAAGGCCACGGCCAGTTACAAGTCCGGTGGCTGAAGCGATCCTGACGGCTGGTCAGTACGGCAATTGCGTCACAGTGCTGCTCCACCGCCCCCGCGTGGTTCCGGCAGTGCCCGCAGGCTCCGTAATCTGGCCCGAAGTGCACAGAGCGGCGGGGTTTCGTGGAACAGCAGACAGGCGCGGGTGCGGTGCTCGCGGGCCGGTACCGGCTCGTCGAGCCCATCGGCAGCGGCGGCATGGGCAGGGTGTGGCGCGCGCATGACGAGCTGCTCCACCGGACCGTGGCCCTCAAGGAACTGACGGCGGGTCTGTACGTCGCCCAAGCGGACCGGGACGTCCTGCACGCCCGCACGCAGAAGGAGGCCCGGGCCGCCGCCCGGATCCAGCACCCGGCGGTCGTCACCGTCCACGACGTGCTGGAGCACGACGACCGGCCGTGGATCGTCATGGAGTACATCGACGGCCCCTCCCTCGCGGAGGCGGCGAAGGCGGCCGGCCGGATCGAGCCCCGCGAGGCGGCCCGGATCGGGCTGCACGTGCTGGGCGCGCTGCGCGCCGCGCACGCGGTCGGCGTACTGCACCGGGACGTGAAGCCGGGCAACGTGCTGCTCGCCAAGGACGGCCGGGTCCTGCTCACCGACTTCGGGATCGCCGCCATCGAGGGCGACTCCTCCATCACGCGCACCGGCGAACTCGTCGGCTCCATCGACTACCTGGCCCCCGAGCGGGTCACCGGCGGCGCGCCCGATCCGGCCTCCGACCTGTGGTCGCTCGGCGCCACCCTCTACACGGCCGTCGAGGCCCGCTCGCCCTTCCGCCGTACGTCGCCCCTCTCCAGCCTCCAGGCCGTCGTGAACGACGAGCCGCCCGTGCCGCGCCAGTCCGGCGCCCTGGGGCCGGTCATCACCGCGCTGCTGTGCAAGGACCCGGGCCGGCGTCCCTCGGCCGCCGAGGCCGAGCGGATGCTGCTGGAGGCGATGGAGGGCCGGGAGCCGAAGGCGGCGCAGGCGTACGTACCCACGCGCGCGGTCACCTCCGAGGAGCTCGCCCCGGCGCGGGAACGGACCGTGGAGCCGGCGCCGTCGGCGGGCGGCGGGCAGACGGCACCGCTGGCGGAGCGTCCCGTGGCCGCCCCCGCCGACCCGGCAGGGGGCCGGCGGGGGCGCGCCGCGGCCCTCGCCGTGGTGGCGGCGCTGCTCGGCGGCGCCGGTGTCTTCGGGGTGCTCGAGTACACCGGTGACTCCGGGCAGGGCGGCGGCTCGGACAAGAACGTGGGAGCCCCCGACCAGCGGAACCCGGACGAGGACGCGAAGCCGCAGCAGGCCGCCCCGCCGCAGGGCTGGCGCGAGGTCACCGACCTCACGGGCTTCACCTTGTTCGTCCCGGACGGCTGGACGCGCCAGATGAACGGCGACCAGATCGACTACACCCCGGACAACGGAAGGCACTTCATCCGGATCGCCGCCGATTCCACCCCGGACTACGAGAACCCGTACATGCACCTGCTCGACCTGGAGAAGCAGGTGCGGAAGCGTACCGACTACAAGAAGCAGTGGCTCAGCCAGAACACCTTCCGGGACAGCACCCGGGCTGCCCTGTGGGAGTTCACGTGGACGGAGAAGGTGAACTTCCCCGGACCGCGCAGGGCGATCGAGCAGATGTACATCGCCCCCGACGGCACCGAGTACGCGATCTACATGTCGAGCCCCACCAACGACTGGCACACCACCCGCCAGCAGTTCGACATCGTGCTCAGCGGCTGGGAGCCGCCCGCGGGGAAGCCCTGATTCCGTCACCATGCCAGCGATCACTGGCGGAAATGGCAAAATCCGGTTACCGGCGGGTACCCAAAGGCCTCCGGGCGGAATACGCTCACCGCCATGACGGACTCGCAGGCCCCCGCCGCCCCCCTCCGCCCCGCACCGCAGCCCACCAACCCGGTCGCCCCGGCCCCGGCCGGCGCCCGCACCGCCGCCGACGTGGTGACCCCCGACCTGGTCACCCGGCTCACCCGCGGAGTGCTCGGCTCCGGCCGTACCGCCAACCACAGCCCCTTCACCGGGGACCGGCTGGCGGAGCTGCCCGAGGCCACGCCCGAGGACGTCGCCGAGGCCTTCGCCCGCGCCCGCGCCGCACAGCCGACCTGGGCCGCCGTCCCCGTACGCAAGCGCGCGGCAGTGCTGCTCCGCTTCCACGACCTGGTCCTGGCCCGCCAGGGCGAGGTCCTCGACCTCATCCAGCTGGAGACCGGCAAGGCCCGCCTGCACGCCCACGAGGAGGTCCAGGCCGTCGCGGTCGCCGCCCGCCACTACGGCCGCAAGGCCCCCTCGTACCTGCGTCCCAAGGGCCACACGGGCGCCATGCCCACCCTCACCAAGGTCACCGAGCTGCGCCAGCCGCGCGGCGTCGTCGGCCAGATCGCCCCCTGGAACTACCCCCTGGAACTCTCCGTCGGCGACGCGCTGCCTGCCTTCGTCTCGGGCAACGCCGTCGTCATGAAGCCCGACACCGAGACCGCGCTGACCGCCCTGTGGGCCCGGGACCTGCTGATCGAGGCCGGGCTGCCCGCCGAGGTCTTCCAGATCGTCCTCGGCGAGGGTCCCGTCGTCGGCCCCGAGGTGGTCCGGCACGCCGACTACGTCTCCTTCACCGGCTCCACCCGTACCGGCCGCGAGGTCGCCCAGGGCGCGGCCGCCCGCCTCGTCGGGGTCTCCCTCGAACTCGGCGGCAAGAACGCCATGCTCGTGCTGCACGACGCCGATGTGGAGAAGGCCGCCGCGGGCGCCGTCCGCGCCTGCTTCTCCTCCGCCGGCCAGCTGTGCATCTCCATCGAGCGGCTGTACGTCCACACCTCGATCGCCGACGCGTTCGTGGAGCGGTTCGCCACCCGGACCAAGGCCATGCGCCTGGGCAGCTCCCTCGCCTACGGCGCGGACATGGGCTCGCTGGTCGGCGAGCGCCAGCTGGAGACCGTACAGCGGCACGTGGACGAGGCCGTCGCCAAGGGCGCCACCCTCGTCGCGGGCGGCACCGCGCGCCCCGACATCGGCCCGCTGTTCTACGAGCCGACCATCCTCGACGGCGTCGAGGCCCCGATGGCGGTGTGCGGGGAGGAGACCTTCGGCCCCGTCGTCTCCATCTACCGCTTCACCGACGAGGACCAGGCCGTCGCGGACGCCAACGCCACCTCCTACGGCCTCAACTCCAGCGTCTGGACCAAGGACGCCCGCCGCGGCCACGCCGTCGCCGCCCGCCTGCGCACCGGCACCGTCAACATCAACGAGGGCTACGCCCCCGCCTACGGCAGCGCCCAGGCGCCCATGGGCGGCATGAAGGACTCCGGCCTCGGCCGCCGCCACGGCTCCGAGGGCATCCTCAAGTACACCGAGGCACAGACCGTGGCCCACCAGCGGCTGCTGCCGATGGCGCCCTCGCTGGGCATGGACGACGAGAAGTACGCGGCGTTCATGACCCGCAGCCTCCAGGTCATGAAGGCCCTCCGACTGCGCTAAGGGGCACGCCCGTGTCGTACGACTACGACGTCATCGTCATCGGATCCGGCTTCGGCGGGTCGGTCGCGGCCCTGCGCCTCACCGAGAAGGGCTACCGCGTCGGCGTCCTGGAGGCAGGACGCCGCTTCACCCGCGAGAGCCTGCCGAAGAACAGCTGGGACCTGCGCAACTACCTGTGGGCCCCGGCCCTCGGGCTGTACGGGATCCAGCGCATCCACCTGCTCGGCAACGTGATGGTGCTCGCGGGCGCCGGGGTGGGGGGCGGCTCGCTCAACTACGCCAACACCCTGTACGTGCCGCCCGCCCCCTTCTTCGGGGACCGCCAGTGGGCGTCCATCACCGACTGGCGCGAGGAACTCGCCCCGTACTACGACCAGGCCCGGCGGATGCTCGGCGTACGGCTCAACCCGACGCTGACACCCTCCGACGTCCACCTCAAGGCCGCCGCCGAGAAGATGGGCGTCGCGGACTCCTTCCACATGGCCCCGGTCGGCGTCTTCTTCGGCGACGGTGCCGACGCCGAAGGGCACGCGAAGGTCCGGCCCGGCGAGGAGGCCCCCGACCCGTACTTCGGCGGCGCGGGGCCCGCCCGCAAGGCCTGCACCGAGTGCGGCGAGTGCATGACGGGCTGCCGGCACGGCGCGAAGAACACCCTGAACGAGAACTACCTGCACCTCGCCGAGCGCGCGGGCGCCGTCATCCACCCGATGACCACGGTCACCGCCCTCTCCGAGCACCCCGACGGTGGCTACCGGGTCCGTACGGTCCCCACCGACGCCCGCCGCAAGGGCCGGGCGAAGGTGCTGCGCGCCGCGTACGTGGTCGTCGCGGCGGGCACGTACGGCACGCAGACCCTGCTGCACACCATGAAGGACCGGGGTGAACTGCCCCGCCTCTCCGACCGGCTCGGCGACCTGACCCGGACCAACTCCGAGGGCCTGGTCGGCGCGCAGACCGACGACCGCCGCTACCGCAAGCGGCACGGCGGACAGGCGCGGGCGGACTTCACCCGGGGCGTGGCCATCACCTCGTCCGTGCATCCCAACGCGGACACCCACATCGAGCCCGTCCGCTACGGCAAGGGCTCCAACGCCATGGGGTTCATGACGATCCTCCAGGTGCCCTACAGCAGCCACCGGGTACGGGCCTGGTTCGCCCGCACCGCCAGGCACCCCGTCCAGCTCGTGCGCTCGCTGTCCAACCGCCGCTGGTCGGAGCGCACCATCATCGGCCTGGTCATGCAGTCGCTGGACAACTCCCTGACGACGTACCGCAAGCCCGGCGGCCTCGGGAAGGGCCTGCTGACCGCCCGCCAGGGTCACGGGGCCCCCAACCCGGTGCAGATCGCGGAGGCCACGCGGGCCGCGACCCTGCTGGCCGAGGAGATCAACGGCTTCGCGGGCAGCAACGTCGGCGAACTGATGGGCACCCCGCTGACCGCGCACTTCCTCGGCGGCTGCCCGATCGGCGCCTCGCCGCAGGAGGGCGTGGTGGACCCGTACCACCGGCTCTACGGGCACCCGGGCATCTCGGTGGTCGACGGTTCGGCGGTCTCCGCCAACCTCGGGGTCAATCCGTCACTGACCATCACGGCGCAGGCGGAGCGGGCGATGTCGTACTGGCCGAACAAGGGCGAGGCCGACCCGCGGCCCGTCCAGGGGGCGGCGTACGCGCGTCTCGCGGCGGTGGAGCCGAAGCGGCCGGCGGTGCCGAAGGAGGCCTTCGGGGCGCTGCGGCTGCCCTTCCTCGCGGTACCGGAGGTGCCGCGGAGACAACCGGAACCGGAGCACTGACCGTGGCGAGTACCGCGCTCCCCCTCCGAGCGCGGTACTCACCGCGGTACATGAGTGGACAGGCGGTCGTCGGAGAAGGTTGTACCGGAATCCGGCCGACAGGGCTGTGGTGTCGGTCACATGGTGAAGTGTGCAACTGTGACGACGGCCCGGACGTCAAGGGTGCATGAGACAGCGCATCTCCCTGCCGGTCGTCTGCGGTCTGCTGGCCGCAGGCCTGGTCACAGGGCCGGCCACTACCCCCGCGAACGCCGCGAACGCCGCGGAACCCGTCTTCCGGCTGGCCGGTCCGGCCGCCCTCGCCCTGCGCCCGCATCCGGCGACGGGCTCCCCGCAGCCGGCGCCGCTGGCCTTCCGCCTGGAGCGCCCGGCCGCCGGTGGGAACGCTTTCAGTGGCGAGTTCAGCGGCGAGTTCACCTTCACCGTCGACCTGAGCAAGGTCGCGGGGGTGGCGACAGTACGGGAGAACCCGGCGGGCGGAGCGAGGAAGTGCACTCCCAGCGGCAGCACGCTCGTCTGCGAGGAGCGGGGCCCGCGCCCGGCAGCCGGGCCCGTCGTCGACCTGGAGATCGCCGCCGCGCCGGGCAGCGCGGAGAAGGCGAGCGGTGAGGTCACGGTGACCGGTCAGGTGGCCGGGGCCACCGTCACGGCGGCCGTCACCACGGTCACGGTCGGCGGCCCCGACCTGGTCATGGGCGAGATGAAGCTCAAGCGGGACCCGAAGCCGGGGGAGAGCCAGCCGCTGCCACTGACCTTCACCAACCGGGGCACGCAGCCCGCGAAGGGCGTGGTCCTGGAGCTGGAGGCCACGCACGGCCTGGACTTCGCCGAGCGGTACGACAACTGCGCCTACACGACGGGCCGGACCGCGACCACGGCGCTCTGCACGGTCGAGGGCGACTTCCAGGTGGACGAGACCTACGAACTGGCCGGCGACAGCCCGCTGCACCTCAAGACGACCGCGCACGCGCGCACCGAGCGGCTCGGGTACGGCATCCACCCGGCAGCCGGCGCCCCTCAGAAGACGGAGCAGCCGGCGGCCGACGGGCCGAACCCCCGCGATCCGGCCGCCAAGACGCCGTCGAAGGGCCGGAAGCTGGCGGCCCGGCAGCGGGCGGCGGTCCTCGTCCCGGCCCAACGCGGCGCGGACCTCGACCCGCGCGACAACAGCCGCTCGTTCGACTTCGCCGTGGCGAACACTGCCGACTTCTCGGCCGAGCCCCTGTCCCTCCGGGCCAAGGCGGGCGCGACGGTCAAGGCCGCCGTCGTCCTGCGCAACCACGGACCGGCCTGGGTCGGCGACCACCGCTCCGAGGCGCCCGCGGCCGTCGTCGAGGTACGGATCCCGCCGGGCCTGAAGGTCACCAAGGCGCCCGAGGCCTGCAAGCCCGTCCGCCCTGCCGACCTTGCCGACTACGTGTGCGGCACCGGCCCGTCCGTCCTGGAGACCGAGAAGATCGAGTTCGCCTTCGAGGCGAAGGTCGAGAAGGCCGTTCCGAACGCCCGGGGCGCCATCACGGTACGCAAGCACGCCTTCGACCCGAACGCGGCCAACAACACCGCCGCCTTCGTCGTGAACGCCAAGGGCTCCACGACGCCCTCCCCGAGCCCCTCCACCGGGACGCCCAGCCCGAGCGCCTCCGCGTCGGCCACCCCGTCGGTGACGTCGTCCGCGAGCGCGACGCCCGCCGCCACCGCCCAGGGCGGCGGCGGCCCGCTGGCCTCCACCGGCGCCACCGCCGGGCCGCTCGCCCTCGGCGCGGCTGTGCTCGTCGCCGCCGGCGGCGTGCTGTACCTGGCCTCCCGCCGCCGCTCGGCCGCGTAGCGACGTAGGAAGCAGAACGGCCGGCCCGGGGCGTCCCCCGGGCCGACCGTCTTTTCTGGGTGACCGGGCTGCTGTCCCCTGCCGTCCGGTCACGCGAAGGAGCGAGGTCCCACGACGTGCGCCGTCCAGCGTCACGTCTCATCGCTCCCGCAGAGCCACGCGTGGTGGTGCTGCCGACCTCACCAACGAAGGGCCGGAAGGGCCGGTCACGCTCCGGACGGGTGACGAACAGGCGCCTGGCCCTCAGACGCGTCCCCGGCACAGCTCCAACAGCGTCATCGCGAGCGAGGTGCCGGGCTTGCCGAGGGCGTCGCTCCAGTGGTTGAGCACCTCCATCTCACGTGAGAGGTGCACCCGGCGGCCCCCGGAACCGATCCGGGCCTCCTGGATGACGGTCGAGACGGCCATCCGCTCCTGGATCAGACCGATGATCCGGTCGTCGAGGGCGTCGATGCGCGCGCGGGAGTCGGCGATCAGCTGCTCGGGGGTGGTGGTGATCGTGCTCATGGCAGTTCTCCTGTGTGTGGTGGTGGACGACAGGAGCGGAAACGCAGAGCGCCCCGGTCCTGTCGGACCGGGGCGCTCTGGGAAGTCAGCGGCTCAAGCGAGCATCACGATGACCCATGGCGACCGGACCGGCCGGTGCCATAGGTAAAGAGGAAGCTCAGCTGCTTGCGCATGGAACGGATTATGGCCTTCCGCCCCTTTCCTGGCCAACCCCGTTCGCATCCTGAGACGAGCGCGTCACCCGCGCGTGATCGGTGTACACGCGACGGAACAGGTCGTGGCCGGTCTGACCCGTATGCCGCAGGGCCCAGTCCTGCGCCGCCGTCTGCTCGTCCTGCGGCCCCGACTCCGCCCGGCACTGGTAAGCCGCACAGAACGCCTCGTAGATGACCCCGCCCTCCGGCGCGTGCCGGATGGTGTGCGCGACGTACCGCAAGACGGCGCGGGGCCTCAGCACCGGGAGCGCCCGCGGTGGGCGACGATCTCCACGTTGCAGTCCGACACCGCCGAGTGGTCGCCCCGCCGGTGCGCCTCCGCCCGCGCCTTGACCAGCGCCGCGCACACGTCGCAGCCTGCGGCCGGTCTCGGGGCCTCGGCGGGGAGGGAGAGGTGGACCGGGGGACTCATGGTGGTCTGCGATGCCATGAAGTGGACGCTAGAGAAGCAGAGTTGAGGGTGCGAGGGGCTATTCTTGATTATTCTCAGGTGCTCGCGAGTTATGTCGCGAAATTCTCACACGATGGTGGGCAATCTCTAGTCGAGGACGTGGGCGCTCCTCGATGCTGAGTCGACCGGCTACGAGAGGGAGTTACGTCATGGCACGTCGACTGCGGTTCAACGGCACGGGAAGTGGTGTCAATGGGTGCCCGGCCGTGCACGAGGACCTGGACAGCCGCGAGGTGATCATTCACGGACCGCCGCTCACCGACCCTGAGGACATCGCACAGCTCCGGCATCTGTCGCCCGGAGAAGTGCCCATCGTGGTTCCGCGCGAGCTGCTGGTCGACTTCGGCCCCAAGGAGGTCAATCGCGTGCCGCACATCATCGACCTTGATGAGTTCGACAGGTTGTTCACCCGGTTCGAGCACATGACGTGGCGGCTGGAGACCCGGCGCCGCTACGCCTCGGACGAAGCCACCGAGACCTATGCGCAGTTCACCCGGGGTGAGCCCGTGAACTGGGAGGGGACTGACGCGGAGTGGTGCGCCGAGCGTCGTGAACAGGTCGCACTCGGCAAGCGGTTCGAGCGCGTCCGCATCGTCGACGACCCGGCCACACCCGGTCAGCTCTTCCTGCTCGACAACGCGCGCCGGAACAGCGCCCTGGGCGAGGACATCCGGATCCTCCGGCGCAGTGACGCCGAGCGGTTGCACCTTCCCGAGGAGGATTTCTGGATCCTCGACTCGCGGATGGTCGCGCTGCTGAACTTCGACGAGGCCGACAACTTCGTGGACGTCGAACTGATTACGGAGCCGGCTGAGGTGAACCGCTACACCCGAGTGCGCGATGCGGCGTCCCACTACGCTGTCCCGTACGAGGTGTTCGAGGCCAAGTAGCGGCAATGAGCGGGTACCGGTGAGCACGGACTATCAGCAGGCACGGGAAGCGCTCGGCATACGGCTGCGCGAACTCCGTCTCGCGGCCTCTGGTGGCCGACTCACCGGTACGGCGCTGGCTCGACGGCTGGGCTGGCCCCAGCCCAAGGTGAGCAAGCTGGAGAACGGCAAGCAGACCGCGACGCCCGAAGACCTGCGTGCCTGGGCGGACGGGACCGGCCAGCCTGAGGCGTACGACGAACTGCTGGCCCGGCTCAGGGGCTTCGAGAGCCACATCCGCTCCTGGCGACGCCAGTTGAGCTCGGGGCACAAACGCGTGCAGGACACGCACCTCGCCGCGCATGCCGACGCCACCGTGCTCCGGGGGTGGGAGACGTCCATGGTCATGGGGATCCTTCAGACGCCCGACTATGCGCGATCCATCTTCACCCGCTACGCCGAGCTCCAGCAGTCGCCCCGGGACACGGAAGAGGCCGTGCGTTCGCGCGTGAGGCGCCAGGAGGCGCTCTACGACCCCGCCAAGCGCTTCCACATGATCATGTGGGAGGCGGCACTCCACGCCCGCATCTGCCCGCCCTCCGTGCTCGCCGCGCAGCTCGACCGCCTGCTGAGCGTGATCGGCCTCGACACCGTGGAGCTGGGGATCGTCCCCTTCAGCGGGGCATTGAAGATCCCGCCCGCCACGGCGTTCTGGATCTACGACGACCGGCAGGTGATCGTGGAGACCTGGCACGCCGAGCTGTGGCTCGACGACGCCGACAGCGTCGCGACCCACCTCCGGGTCTGGCAGACGCTTCGCGAGTCCGCCGTCTACGGGGCCGACGCCCAGCGCGTGATCAGTCAGGCGCGCCAGGCCCTGTGACCAGCCCGGGACTGCGGCCTCGGACGGTACGACAAAGCAGTAGGTGCCGCCCCCGTTAGAATCGACAAAACAGCCACCTCTTCTCCGCCGGAAGGCCGCCCCCGTGCCAGAAGCACCCTCCGCCGCCCACGACAGCGCCCCGGACACGGTTCTCGTCGTCGACTTCGGCGCCCAGTACGCCCAGCTCATCGCCCGCCGTGTCCGCGAGGCCCGGGTCTACAGCGAGATCGTGCCCAGCACGATGCCCGTGGCCGAAATGCTCGCCAAGGACCCCAAGGCGATCATCCTGTCCGGCGGCCCGTCGTCCGTGTACGAGGAGGGTGCGCCGACGATGGACCGCGCCCTGTTCGAGGCCGGTGTCCCCGTCTTCGGCATGTGCTACGGCTTCCAGCTGATGGCGACCACCCTCGGCGGCCAGGTCGACAACACCGGCGCCCGCGAGTACGGCCGCACCCCGCTGGCCGTCTCCAAGTCCGGCTCCACCCTCTTCGAGGGGACCCCCGACAACCAGTCGGTGTGGATGTCCCACGGCGACGCCTGCTCCGCCGCCCCCGAGGGCTTCACCGTCACGGCGTCGACGGACGTCGTCCCGGTCGCGGCCTTCGAGAACGACGAGAAGAAGCTGTACGGGGTCCAGTACCACCCCGAGGTCATGCACTCCACGCACGGCCAGCAGATCCTGGAGCACTTCCTCTACCGCGGCGCGGGCCTCGCCCCCACCTGGACGACCGGCAACATCGTCGAGGAGCAGGTCGCGGCCATCCGCGAGCAGGTCGGCGACAAGCGCGCGATCTGCGGCCTGTCCGGCGGCGTGGACTCGGCGGTCGCCGCGGCGCTCGTCCAGAAGGCCATCGGCTCGCAGCTCACCTGCGTGTACGTGGACCACGGCCTGATGCGCAAGGGCGAGACCGAGCAGGTCGAGAAGGACTTCGTCGCCGCCACCGGCGTGCAGCTGAAGGTCGTCGACGCCCAGGAGCGCTTCCTGAACGCGCTGGCCGGGGTTTCCGACCCGGAGACCAAGCGCAAGATCATCGGCCGCGAGTTCATCCGCGTCTTCGAGCAGGCCCAGGCCGAGATCATCGCCGAGGAATCGACGACGAAGGGCCCCGTGGCCTTCCTGGTGCAGGGCACCCTGTACCCGGACGTCGTCGAGTCCGGCGGCGGCACCGGCACCGCGAACATCAAGTCCCACCACAACGTGGGCGGCCTCCCCGACGACATCGAGTTCGAACTCGTCGAGCCGCTGCGCCAGCTGTTCAAGGACGAGGTCCGGATGGTCGGCCAGGAGCTCGGCCTGCCCGACGAGATCGTCCAGCGCCAGCCCTTCCCCGGCCCCGGCCTCGGCATCCGCATCGTCGGCGAGGTCACCAAGGAGCGCCTGGACCTGCTGCGCGAGGCCGACGCCATCGCCCGCCAGGAGCTGACCGCCGCCGGCCTGGACCGGGAGATCTGGCAGTGCCCGGTCGTCCTCCTCGCCGACGTCCGCAGCGTGGGCGTGCAGGGTGACAGCCGCACCTACGGCCACCCGATCGTGCTGCGCCCCGTCTCCTCCGAGGACGCGATGACCGCGGACTGGACGCGCATGCCGTACGAGGTGCTCGCGCGGATCTCCACCCGCATCACCAACGAGGTCGCGGACGTGAACCGCGTGGTCCTGGACTGCACGAGCAAGCCGCCGGGCACGATCGAGTGGGAGTAGTCCCCACCCGTACGTGACGAAGCCGCCGCCCGGTTCCCGAGCGGCGGCTTCGTCGTTCCTCTGGCCACTTCCCGGGGCCGCCGGTACCTTGCGCCGCGAGCCGAGCCGTCGAAGGAGAGTGCCCGTGCCCGAGCAGCCCGCGCCCGTGCAGCCCGCGCCCGTGCCGGTGGACCAGTTGCGCTTCGAGATGCCGCCGGTGCACGACACCGTCGAGGAAGCGCGAGCCCACCGCAAGGAACGGCTCGCCGAGGCGCTGCGGCTGCTCGGGCGGCTCGGGTACGAGGACGGGGTGGCCGGGCAGGTCACCGCGCGGGACCCCGAGTTCGAGGACTGCTACTGGGTCAACCCCTTCGGCCGGGCCTTCGTCGGGGTGACCGCCCCGGACCTGCTGCTCGTCGACGGGGACGGGCGGGTCCTCCAGGGCGGACGGCGGGTCAACGAGCTGGCCTTCGCCGTGCACGCGGCCGTCCACCGGGAGCGCCCCGAGGTGGTGGCCGTCGTCCGCACGCAGGCCCCGTACGGCCGGGCCCTCGCCGCCCTCGGCGCGCTGCTGGAGCCCGTCACCCAGGAGGCCTGCGCCTTCTACGAGGACCACGCCCTGCTGGACGCGTACGTAGGGGACGGGGCCGTCGACGCTGCGCGGATCGGGCGCGCGCTGGGCCCGTACAAGGCGCTGATCCTGCGCAACCAAGGGCTGCTGACGGTCGGGGACTCGGTGGAGGCGGCGGTCTGGTGGTTCGTCGCGGCCGAGCGGGCGGCGCAGGTGCAGCTGATCGCGCGGGCGGCCGGGAAACCGGTGCTCATCGACCATCGCGCGGCGGTGCGTACGCGTGAGCGGTTCGGAAGCGATCTGGCAGCCTGGGTGAGCTATCAGCCGCTCCGCCAACTCGGTGACGCGGCGGGTGGCGTCAACATCATGAACGGTTAATCACCTGCTCTGACATCGTGCGCAATCCGGAGCACTGCCGCAGTGGTGCACAATTCGCTGGCATTGCACCGTAGTTCAGAGAGGCGGCACGTACGTGGCTGTCCAAGAGATCTCCCGAAGCACTCATACCGCCGCCTGCACCTGCGAGGACTGCGCACGCGAAGGGCATCGCCGCGCCGTCGCGGCGTTCCTGGAGAAGCGCGAAGAGTTCGCCGCCGGCCAGGGGGTGCCGGCCGCCGTGGCCCACTCCCTCGGCGCGTCCCGCCAGTGGGTCTCCGACGAGCTGACCCTGTCGGCCCGCACCGTCGCCGACCGGGGCCGGGAGGCCGGGAACTCCTGGCTGTACCTGTTCTCGCGGCGGGCCGTGCTCGCCGTGTGGATCGCCGCCGGGGTCCTGTTGCTCGTCCAGGTCGGCACGGCGCTCGGCACCGGCTGGTCCACGGCACGGACCGCCGGACTGCTCGCGGCCCTCGTGCTGGCCGGGCTGCTCACCGTCGCGGCCCGCGCCCAGTCGGTGCGCGGCGGACTGCTGGCCCCGCTGGTCGGCGAGGACAACCGGCTGTCCACCTCGAAGACCGTGCCGAGCGCTTGGGTGGTGCTGACGGCGTTCGCCGCGCTGCTGCCCGCGCTGCGGCTGGCGGCCTCGTCGCCCGGCCCGGAGCGGCAGTCCCTGTACGCGGGGCTCGCCCTGTACCCGGCGCTGCCGCTGCTGGCGGTGGTCTCGCTGACCTCCGTGGTGGCCGTGCTGGTACGCCGGGTGGTCTCCGTACGGATCATGGGTCAGCGGCTGCAGAAGCTGCCCGCCGACCGGCCGCGCGGGGTGGACCTGCTGACGGACGACGCGGGGCGCGGCAGCTTCCCGGACGCCCAGTACGTGCTCGTCTCGACGGTGGTGCTGGCCTACGCGGCGGTCTCGCTGGCCCGCTTCCCGGACCGGCTGCCGCAGCTGCCGTGGGCCCTGGCCCTGCTGGTGGCCCTGTCGGCCGCGGTGTACCTGGCGGCCAAGTACGCGGAGGGCAGCCGCCCGCTCGTGCTGTCGGTGGTCCGCAGACGGGAGCCCGGGGACCTGGACGCGGCCGTGCGCCCGGGGGACGACATCGAGATCCGGGGTGTGGGCTTCGTGCCGCCCGGGGCGCAGACGCCGGAGATGCTGGCCCGGCTGGTGGTGCGGATCGGGGCGGTGCACGTGCACGTGCCGCTGGTCCCGGTGGCGGGCGGGTTCACCAACCCCTCCGACACCGTGCTGACCGTGCCGGTCCCGGCGGAAGTGGAACCGGGGCGCATCGACATCCAGGTGGTGACCGCCGCGGGAGTGGAATCCAACCGCTGCATCATCGACGTGGCCGAGTGAGGGGGCCGGCGATGGGGGTAGACATGTCGCGTGACCCGAACTGATGTCCCTCATGGCGATGTCCCCCGCAGCGATGTCGCCCACGGCGCGCAAGGCCTGCGCGACCGGGCCGCCCGGTACGCGCTCCTGCCCTTGCGGATCTTCCTCGGCGTGACCTTCGTCTACGCGGGTCTGGACAAGCTGACCGACTCCGCGTTCCTGTCCGCCGCCGGCGACGGCTCCATCGGCGACCTGATGCGCGGGGTACGCGACACCTCGGCCGTCCCCGCCCTGGTGGACCTGGCCCTGAAGAATCCCGTCGGCTTCGCCGTCGTCCTGGCCATCGGGGAGATCCTGGTGGGGCTCTGCACCCTGGCCGGGCTACTGCCCCGGATCGCGGCCACCGGCGGAGCGCTGATCGCGCTCAGCCTGTGGCTCACGGTGTCGTGGGCGGTCACCCCGTACTACTACGGCAACGACCTGATCTACCTCATGGCCTGGCTCCCGCTGATCCTCGCCGGGGCGCCCTACTGGTCCTTGGACGAGCTGATCCGCTCGCGCCGGTCGCGGCGTACGGCGTAGGTCACCATCCCGGTCAGGGCCGACAGCGCCAGCCCGCCCACGGCCATCGGGACCACCAGCAGCCACGGCAGGTCGGTCGTCCCGGCGGCGTCGAGCAGGTAGAGCACGCCCGCGGTGATCAGGACCAGGCCGGCCAGCAGCCGTCCCGGCTGGAACTCATGACGCCGCACGGGCCACCTCCACCTGTCCCACACCCGCGTCCAGGTGCAGCTCGATCGTCCCGCCGGCCTCGGTGCCGGGGGTGGGCGGCAGGGTCGCCTGCCGGGTTTCGCCGCCGCTCTTGACCCGTACGTCCGCGCCGGTGTCCGAAGGCAGCCGGATGTCGCCCAGCCGGATCGAGACGTCGGCCCGCGCGGTGACCTCCCGGGGAAGGATCACCTTCAACCGGCCCGCCTCCATGGTGGCGCGCACCGGCACCGTGGTGCCCTTCGGCACGTCCAGGCGGCTCAGGTCCAAGGTGGCCAGCCCGGTACCCGACGCGTACACGGGCCGTACGTCGGCCACCGCGGCCGGGCGCCAGTCGACGTCCCGCCACTCGGTGCCGATCTCGCGGGGCAGCCCGCCCGCCCCCGCGAGCAGCACGGCGGTGATCAGGCCCAGCGCGACCGTGCCGAAACCGGTCCGGCCCATGAGGGAGCTGACCGCCAGCCCCAGTCCGAAGACGGTGAGCGCGGCGGCGAGCCCCACCTGGAGGGCGTGCCCGAGCGGGCTGCCGTGCCAGACGGTGGCGGTGGCGATGCCCCCGGCCAGCGCGGCCAGGACGAAGACCCGGCCGCCGATCCCTCCGCGCGGCGCGGCGGGGACGCGCGGCCGGGGGGCGGCCGGGGATCCGCCCGCGGCCGCGGCGACGGAGTCGTCGGGCCCCCACAGGTAGCCGGTCGATCCGACCGGGCCGGTGGTGCCGTCCTTCACCAGCGGGTCCCGCCACCAGGACGGGCTGCCGGGCACGGGCGGCGCCTGCGTCTCGGGCGGCGCAGGGCTCGCGGCGGACGGCGTCTCGGTCTCCGCGGGGGTGTGCCGGTGCTGCCGGGACCAGTACGAGGCCCCGCCGAGAGCCAGGATGACGAGGATCGAGAAGGCCCCCATGACGCCGTTGTCCACCATCGTCAGGAACAGCGCGCAGCCCACGAGGGCGGTGAACACCGCCGCCAGGGTGGCGCCCTCGACCCGGCCGGTCAGCAGCTTCCTGCCCTCGCTGTCCTCCTCGTCGTCCTGGGGGAGCAGCAGCCAGGCGAAGCCGTAGAAGATCAGGCCGACGCCGCCGGTGACGGCGAGGACCCCGAGCACGATCCGGAACACCACCGGGTCCAGGTCGAAGTACCGGCCGAGGCCGCCGCACACGCCCGCGAGGACCTTGTCGCGCTTGCTGCGGCGCAGGGGAGGCCGCTCGGCCGGGCCGGGGGTCCCGGGGTCCGAGGCGGGGGCGTCGTGTACTTCGGTCATGTGTCCATGGTGACGGGCCGCCCGGCCCCACGGCACCCGTCACGACCCTGGCGCAACCCTGATATCCCCCGGGCAGAACTGGGGGGATGCCCTGATGCCGCGGCGCCTTCGCGCGTGTGACCATCGGTGACATGCCCGTAGCCGCCGCCCCCCGCATCCCGCTCGTACCGGACCCGGAGCCCGTCCCGCAGCGCAAGCTCTACCGCAGCGCCGACGGCCGGATGCTCGGCGGAGTCGCGCGCGGCCTCGCGGGGCACCTCGGGCTGCCGGTGATCTGGGTCCGGCTCGCCTTCCTCGGCATGTTCATGTTCGGGGACGGCCTCGGGGTGCTGCTCTACGCGGCGTTCTGGGTCTTCGTACCGCTCGGCGTGGGCGGCAGGACCGCACAGCAGTCCTTCTTCGAAACCCTGCCCGACGGCAGCCGGCGCCTGCGCAAACCCGGCAAGGGGCAGATCACGGGCCTGATCGCGCTGACCGTCGGAGTCGGCATCTTCGTCTCCCAGCTCAGCGTCGGCGGCGAGAGCGGCCGCTACGTCTGGCCCACCCTCCTCGTCGGGGCGGGCGTGGTGCTCGTCTGGCGCCAGGCCGACAACGCCCGCCGCGCCCACTGGAGCGCCGCCGCCGGACGCCACGTACGGCTCCTCCAGGTCACCCGGGCCCTCGCGGGAGTCGCCCTGGTCGGAGTCGGGCTGACCGTATTCCTCGTCGTACGGGGCTCCGCGGCCCAGCTCGGCAACGTCCTCACCGCCACCCTCGCCGTCCTCGTCGGCATCGCCCTGCTCGCCGGGCCCTGGCTCATCCGGATGACCCAGGACCTCTCCGAGGAACGGCTGATGCGCATCCGCGCCCAGGAACGCGCCGAGGTCGCCGCCCACGTCCACGACTCCGTGCTGCACACCCTCACCCTGATCCAGCGCAACGCCGAGGACGTCGGAGAGGTACGCCGCCTCGCGCGGGCGCAGGAGCGGGAACTGCGCAACTGGCTCTACAAGCCGGAGGGCACCGGCAAGGACGAGGCCGAGGAGCCCGCCACCCTCGCGGAGGCCGTGAAGAAGACCGCCGCCGAGGTGGAGGACCACCACGGCGTCCCCATCGAGGTGGTCGTCGTAGGGGACTGCCCGCTCGAGGAGAAGCTGGCCGCACAGATCCAGGCCGCGCGCGAGGCGATGGTCAACGCGGCCAAGTACGGTGGCGAGGGCGGACCGGTGCAGGTGTACGCGGAAGTCGAGGGGCGCACGGTGTTCGTGTCCGTACGGGACCGCGGACCCGGCTTCGACATTGACGCGGTACCGGACGACCGCATGGGCGTACGAGAATCGATCATCGGCCGGATGCAGCGCAACGGCGGGACCGCGCGACTGCGCTCCGCGCCCGACGGCGGCACGGAAGTCGAGCTGGAGATGGAGAGGACGGCATGACCGAGGACAGCGCTGTGGAGGAGACCAGGCAGGTCCGGGTGGTGCTCGTCGACGACCACCGGATGTTCCGCACGGGAGTACAGGCGGAGATCGGGGACACCGACCGGACCGGCGTCGAGGTCGTCGGCGAGGCGGCCGACGTCGACCAGGCCGTCACGGTCATCACCGCCACCCGCCCCGAGGTGGTGCTCCTCGACGTCCACCTCCCCGGCGGCGGGGGGGTTGAGGTGCTGCGGCGCTGCGCCCCGCTGATGTCGGCGGCCGAGAACCCGGTGCGGTTCCTGGCCCTGTCGGTGTCGGACGCGGCGGAGGACGTCATCGGGGTCATCCGGGGCGGCGCGCGCGGGTACGTCACCAAGACCATCACCGGCGCCGACCTGGTGAAGTCCGTCTTCCGGGTCCAGGACGGCGACGCGGTGTTCTCGCCGCGCCTGGCCGGCTTCGTCCTCGACGCCTTCGCCTCCACGGACGCGCCGCCGGTGGACGAGGACCTGGACCGCCTCACCCAGCGCGAGCGCGAGGTGCTGCGGCTGATCGCGCGCGGGTACGCGTACAAGGAGATCGCCAAGCAGCTGTTCATCTCGGTGAAGACGGTGGAGTCCCACGTCTCGGCGGTCCTGCGCAAGCTCCAGCTCTCCAATCGCCACGAACTGACCCGTTGGGCGACGGCGCGCCGCCTGGTCTGACCGGCCGGTGTGATCCACACCGCAGTCGGCGGGAGCAACCGGGCCGCGTCGCGCCGCACTCTTGGGTGGCGTGATGAGCCTGACGGGTACACCCCTCTTCGCGACGGCGGTCGTACTGACCGCGATCGCCGTCGTCCTGCCGCTGCCGCTGTGGAGCAAGGTGCGCGGCCCTGTCGTCGTACGCGCCGCGACGCGCTGCCTGATGGTGGTGTTCGCACAGGTCATGGCCGTCGCCCTGGTGTTCGTCGGGATCAACAGGGACATGAACTTCTACGCCTCCTGGGGCGACCTCTTCGGCACCGGGAAGTACGTCACCGCCGCCCCCGACCTCGGCCCCGACGGGCTCGGCGGGGCCGACGGGAAGAAGAAGGCCGAGGAGGCGCCGAAGGTGCGCCAGGAGTTCCGGCCCGTCGACGGCCTCGGCGGCCGGGTCCAGAAGACGGAGCTCGACGGCAAGATCTCCGGGGTCAAGGGCGATGTCATGGTGTGGCTGCCGCCGCAGTACGACGACCCGGCCTGGAAGGACAGGAAGTTCCCGGTGGTCGAGCTGATCCCGGGCATCCCCGGGACCGGCAAGTCCTGGTTCCAGGGGCTCAAGGTGCACGAGGTGCTGGAGCCGCTGATGAAGAGCGGCAAGGTGCAGCCCTTCATCCTCGTCTCGCCGCGCGCCATGCTGCTCGGCAACGCCGACACCGGCTGCGCCAACCTCCCCGGCAAGGTCAACGCGGACAGCTGGTTCAGCGTCGACGTCCGCAAGATGGTCGTCGACAACTTCCGCGCCTCGTCCGAGGCCCGTACCTGGGGCGTGGCCGGGTACTCGGCCGGCGCGTACTGCGCCGCCAAGCTGGCCATCCTGCACCCCGACCGCTACAGCGCCGCCGTCTCCCTCTCCGGCTACAACGACCCGGGCCAGGAGCCCTCCTCGCTGGTCGCCCAGGACCCGGAACTGCGCCGTACGCACCACCTCGTGGCCCTGCTCAAGGCCGCGCCGGCGCCGCCGCCGGTCGCCCTGTGGATGTCCGGATCCCAGCACGACGGCTACCTGTCGGGCATGGACCTCAAGGGCGCCGCGCTGAGCCCGACCGTGGTGCACCCGGAGAAGGTGGTCGGCGGCCACAACCTCGACTCGTGGTCGAAGCAGCTGCCGCAGACCTTCGGCTGGCTGAGTCAGCAGGTCAAGGCGCCGTAGCCGCCGGGTTGGTGGCCGGCGGGTCTCAGGCGGGGCGGGACGCGCCGGACCAGGGCATCGAGTCGACCGGGGCCAGGCGGACCGTGGAGCCGGGGCGCGGGGCGTGGATCATCTGGCCGTTGCCGACGTACATCCCGACGTGGGTGATCCCGGAGTAGAAGAAGACCAGGTCACCGGGGGCCAGCTGGTCGCGGGACACGCGCCGTCCGGCATTGATCTGGGTGTACGTGGTGCGGGGGAGGGAGACCCCGGCCGAGCGCCAGGCCGCCTGGGTCAGGCCCGAGCAGTCGAACGAACCCGGTCCCGTCGCGCCCCAGACGTACGGCTTCCCGATCGCCCCGTACGCGAAGGCCACCGCGCGCGCGGCGCGGGATCCGTCGGCGGGACGCGGGGGCGCGCTGTGCGGGCGGGCGGGGGTGGCGGCGGCCGGGATGGCGCTGGTGGGGGCGGGGCCGGTGGACTGGGCCTCGTAGGCGGCCCGCTCCTCGGCCGTGAGCCGGGACAGCAGGCGCTTGGCGGTGCTGAGCTTCCCCTCGATGACGGCCTTGTGCTCGGCGAGTTCGCCCTGCCGGGCCCGCAGGTCCGCGAGGCGGCCCGCCGCCTTGTCCCGCAGGTCCCCGACCTGGTCGAGGCCCCGGCGTACGGAGGAGACCTCGGAGGCGGTGCGGTGTCCGGCCCGGGTGAGCAAGGAGGCCCGGTCCAGGTAGTCCTGCGGGTCGGTGGCCATCGCCAGCTGGAGCGCGGGGCCCAGGCCGCCGCTGCGGTACTGGGTGGCGGCGAGGGAACCGAGCGCGCTGCGGGCCGCGTTGAGCCGGTCCGCCCGGCGGGCGGCCTCCTCGCGCAGGCCGGTCAGGCCGCGCTCGGCCTCGTCGGCCTTCTCCTTTGCCCCGTTGTACCGCTCCGTCGCGGCCTCGGCCTCCTCGTAGAGCCGGTCGACGTCCGCCTTCACCTGGGCCGGTGTCTGGACGGGGTCGGCGTGGGAGGTGCCTTCGAAGGCGGTGGCGGTGGCAGCGCCCGCGAGGGCGAGGGTGGCGGCGGTCCGTACGGTGCCGCCGGAGAGCGGGCGCTGCCTGGGCTTTCGATGACTGGCCACGGGGGCCTCACGTCCTTCCGTTGGTCTTGGGGGAGGACGCTAAGCCCGCAGGTAACGGGGAGATGACGAGATGAACCGAACTGGTCGGTCATGAACGGGTTTGACCGGTCAGCGCCAGAGAACGGCGATAAAGATGTTGATCACGGTCGGTCCGAGGCCGACGATCAGCCGAAGAAGCGCGTGAGTTCGGCCACGACGGCCTCCGGCCGCTCCTCCGGCAGGTAGTGGCCGCTGCCGTCGACGCGGACGACCCGGGTGTCGGTGCCCAGCGCCGGCACGGTGGCGGCGAGGTACGCGTAGTTGGCGTGCTCGCCGCCGAGCGCGAGCAGCGGGGCGGTCACGGGGGCGTACGTCGCCAGGTCGGCGATGTCCTGGTGGAAGGTGCGGTACCAGTCGTTGCCTGCCCGGATCGCGTCCGGGGAGTCGTAGGCGCGGGCGTACACCGCGCGGGAGTGGGCGTCGACGGTGGCGGGGTCGTCGGCCGCCGTCGAGAACAGCCAGTCCAGGAGCAGGTGGTAGCGGCCGGTGAGGAGCTGCTCGGGCAGGCCGTGCACCTGGTTGAAGGCGAACCACCACAGGTGCGGCATGCCGGGCTGGGGCAGCAGCGGCATCCGGGTCCAGTCCTCGGTGGGGTGCGCGACGTCGAGGAGGGCGACCCGGCCGGTGGCCTCGGGATGGTTGGCGGCGTGGGCGTAGGCGACCATCGCGCCGATGTCGTGGCCCGCGAAGTGGGCCCGTTCCAGGCCGAGGTGGTCGAGCAGGGCACGGTTGTCGGCGGCCATCGTCTTCTTGTCGTATCCGGTGGCGGGCTTCGCGGAACCGCCCATGCCGCGCAGGTCCACGGCGATCACGCGGAACCGCCGGGCCAGGGCGGGCATCACCTTGTGGAACTGCCACCAGGTCTGCGGCCAGCCGCCGAGGAGGATCAGAGGTTCGTGCGTGCTGTGGGGGCCGCTGTCCACGTAGTGCAGGCGGGTGCCGTTGACGTCGGCGTGGTGGCTCGTGAAGCCGCCGTCGAGGGAGGCGGCGAGCGCGGCGTCGTCGAGGGGGAGGGCGAGGGTGGTGGGAGCGGGCATGGCGATGTCCTTGTGTGCGTCGATGACCGTTCGAAGATCTCGAACGATCTGGACAGTACGAGGTCTTCGTACGATCCCGCAAGGGTGGGCGGGATTCCGTACGAGATTTGCGTACAGTGGGTCCATGGCTGCCACTGCTGCTGAGCTGACCCACCCCGCCGCCGACCGCATCGAGCTGGTCGAGGTCCTGGCGGCGCTCGGGCACCCCGTCCGGCTGGAGATCGTCCGCAAGCTCGCCTCCGGCGAGGAGGCCTTCTGCGGCGAGGTCGTGCCCGACCTGCCCCGGTCCAGCGTCACCCACCACCTGCGGACGCTGCGCGAGAGCGGAGTGATCTGCCAGCGGCCCCAGGGGCGCAAGCTCTTCCTCGCCCTGCGCCGGGAGGATCTCGAACGGCGCTTCCCCGGACTGCTGGAACTCGTCCTCCGAAGGCCGGACACCGCCGAATTTCCGGGGCCGGGACCGGCTGTCGGTCCCGCCCTCTAGACTCGGAATGCGATGAGCAGCCTCTTTGACGACAGTTTCCTGACGGACTTCGCCCCCTCCGACGAGGTCCCGCCGCCGCCCGAGGATCACCCCGCCCCCGAACGGGGCGCGGACGATCTCTTCGGGGGCAGGTTCGACATGCCCATGAGCGGTGGAGGAGCCGGGGACGCGTACTACCGGGACGGCGCGCCCCGGCCCGTCATCGACCCGGCGGCGCTCCTGGAGGGGCTGAACGAGGAGCAGCGCGCGGCCGTGGTGCACGCGGGCTCGCCGCTGCTCATCGTGGCCGGCGCCGGCTCGGGCAAGACCCGCGTGCTGACCCACCGCATCGGCCACCTGCTGGGCGCGCGGGGCGTCCACCCCGGGCAGATCCTGGCGATCACCTTCACCAACAAGGCCGCCGGTGAGATGAAGGAGCGCGTCGAGGGCCTGGTCGGGCCCCGCGCGAACGCCATGTGGGTGATGACCTTCCACAGCGCCTGCGTCCGCATCCTGCGCCGCGAGTCGAAGCGGCTCGGCTTCACCTCGTCGTTCTCGATCTACGACGCCGCCGACTCGAAGCGCCTGATGGCGCTCGTCTGCCGCGACCTGGACCTGGACCCGAAGAAGTTCCCGCCCAAGGCCTTCAACGCCAAGGTCTCGAACCTGAAGAACGAGCTGATCGACGAGGACGCCTTCGCCGACCAGGCCGTGGACGGTTTCGAGAAGACGCTGGCCCAGGCGTACGCGATGTACCAGGGACGGCTGCGCGAGGCGAACGCGCTCGACTTCGACGACATCATCATGACCACGGTGCACCTGCTCCAGGCGTTCCCGGAGGTCGCCGAGCACTACCGGCGCCGCTTCCGCCACGTCCTGGTGGACGAGTACCAGGACACCAACCACGCCCAGTACACGCTCGTGCGCGAGCTGGTCGGCACCGGCTACCCGGACCTGCCGCCCGCCGAGCTGTGCGTCGTGGGCGACGCCGACCAGTCGATCTACGCCTTCCGCGGCGCGACCATCCGCAACATCCTCCAGTTCGAGGAGGACTACCCGAACGCGACGACGATCCTGCTGGAGCAGAACTACCGCTCCACGCAGACGATCCTCTCGGCCGCCAACGCCGTCATCGAGCGCAACGAGAACCGCCGCGCCAAGAACCTGTGGACGCAGGCCGGCAGCGGATCGGTGATCACCGGCTATGTCGCGGACACCGAGCACGACGAGGCGCAGTTCGTCGCCGACGAGATCGACCGGCTGACGGACGCGGGCGAGGCCAAGGCGGGCGACGTCGCGATCTTCTACCGGACCAACGCCCAGTCGCGTGTGTTCGAGGAGATCTTCATCCGGGTCGGGCTGCCCTACAAGGTCGTCGGCGGGGTCCGCTTCTACGAGCGCAAGGAGGTCCGGGACGTTCTGGCGTACCTGCGCGTCCTGGCGAACCCGGAGGACAACGTCCCGCTCCGCCGGATCCTGAACGTACCCAAGCGCGGCATCGGCGACCGGGCCGAGGCGATGATCGACGCTCTCGCGATGCGCGAGAAGATCACCTTCCCGCAGGCGCTGCGGCGCGTGGACGAGGCCTTCGGGATGGCGGCGCGGTCCACCAATGCCGTCAAGCGGTTCAACGTACTGATGGAGGAACTGCGGACCATCGTCGACTCCGGCGCCGGACCCGCCGTCGTGCTGGAGGCGGTGCTGGAGCGCACCGGCTACCTCGCCGAGCTCCAGGCGTCGACCGACCCGCAGGACGAGACGCGGATCGAGAACCTCCAGGAGCTGGCGGCCGTCGCGCTGGAGTTCGAGCAGGCACGGGACGCCGACAACCCCGGCACCCTCGCCGAATTCCTGGAGCAGGTCGCGCTCGTCGCAGACTCCGACCAGATCCCCGACGAGGACACCGAAGGCACGGGCGTCATCACGCTGATGACCCTGCACACCGCCAAGGGCCTGGAGTTCCCGGTGGTCTTCCTGACCGGCATGGAGGACGGGGTCTTCCCGCACATGCGCGCGCTGGGTCAGACCAAGGAGCTGGAGGAGGAGCGCCGCCTCGCCTACGTCGGCATCACGCGGGCGCGCGAGCGGCTGTACCTGACCCGCTCCAGCATGCGCAGCGCGTGGGGCACCCCCTCGTACAACCCGCCGTCGCGGTTCCTCGAGGAGATCCCGGCGGAATACCTCCAGTGGAAGCGCACCGGCGCGGCGCAGAAGCCGGCGGGGCCGATGCGGAGTTCGGGATACGGGTCTTCGTCTTCGTCGTCGTCGTCCTCGTCGTTCGGAGGCGGGAAGTCCTCGTTCGGCACGTCGCCCGAGTCGTTCCTCTCCTCGTCGCGTACGAAGTCGGGTCCGTCGGGCTTCGCGACGCGCCGGGCCACCGACAAGCCGGTCATCGCGCTGGCCGTCGGAGACCGCGTCACGCACGACCAGTTCGGGCTGGGCACGGTCATGGAGGTCAAGGGAGCCGGCGCGGACGCGCAGGCCACCATCGACTTCGGGGACGACAAGCCGAAGCGCCTGCTGCTGCGCTACGCGCCGGTGCAGAAGCTGTAGGAGGCGCTGCGGCTGCGGCTACCACTTCGGCTGCGACTTCGGCTGTGGCTACCTCGGGTCCAGGCCGTGGCTGCGCAGCCACGCCAGGGGGTCGATCGCGGCGCCGCCGCCGGGCCGTACCTCGAAGTGCAGGTGCGGGCCGGTGGAGTTGCCGGAGCTGCCCGCGTAGCCGATGACGTCGCCGGCCTTGACCTTGCCGGACCGGATCTTGGTGCTGCTGAGGTGGCAGTACCAGGTCTCGGTGCCCTCGGGCGAGGTCACGATGGCCATGTTCCCGTAGGCGCTGTTCCACTGGGTGCGCACGGTGCCGTCGGTCGCGGCCATGACGGGGGTTCCGTAGCCGACCGGGAAGTCGATGCCGGTGTGCACGGACATCCACATGCCGCCGGCCTGGCCGAAGCTGGCGCTGAGGCCGTTCTGCGCGACGGGGACCGCGAACTTGGGGCGGGCCGCTTCCTTGGCCGCCGCCTCCTCGGCCCGCTTCTTCTTGTCGTCTTCCTGGCGCTGCTTGAGGTCGAGGCGTTCCTGGGTGCGGCTCGCGCGGTCCGCGAAGTCGCCGGCGTCGGCGCTGAGCGCGGCCAGCTGCGTGTCGAGCTTGTTGTTCGCCGCGGCCGGCTGGACCTCGGCCACGTCCGGCGCGGCCACCGTGGTCGTGTCCTCGGCCGGCTTCTCGCTGCCGGTGAGCCCGCCGACGGAAGCGGCGGCGACTCCCGCGACCCCCATCACGCAGGCGGAGGGCATGGCCACCGTCAACAGGGCGGACCGCTTGGCCGGGGTGCGGCGGCGGCTGCTGCCGCCGGAGGGGACGGTCTTGGCCGCTTTGCCCGCCTTGCCCGCGTTCTTGGCTCCGGCCCGGCGCGAGGCGCGCGGCTCGGTGGCTGTCGCGGTGGCGGTGGCGGTGGGAGTCGCGGTCGCCGAGGGGGTGACGGGCATGGCCTGGGTGGGCTGGTCGTGGACGGCTTCCGTGAAGGACGGCTCGTCCTCGACGGTGACGGCGAGGGCTTCGAAGACGGCGGTGTCACCGGCGTACGGGTCCGCGTCGGGGACGACCGGTACGACGGAGGTGGCCTCGTAGGCGTAGACCGGCTCCGCGCCACCGCTGTTCCAGGCCGTGGCGTCGTACGTGCCGGTGTCCTGCCCGTAGTCGGGGACCTGCCACTGACCGGACTGGTCCGCGCCCGTGGACTCGTAGCCGAACGAAGTCGGCTGGAAGTCGGCGGTCGGCGTGTTCCAGGCGGTGGAATCCCACTGGCCGCTGGCGCCCTCGGGGACGCTCTGGCTGGGGACGGTCGGAAGGTAAGTCTGCTCCGGGGCCCACGCGGTGGTGTCGTACGTGCCGGTGGACTGGTACGAACCGTACGCGTCGTAGGCGCCGGAAGGGGAGTAGTCCGTGGCGTAGTGGTAGCCCTGACCTTGCGTTTCATAGGAAACGTATGGCTGGTCACCAGCGAAAGTGGTGGTGGAAAGGCCGTCATACCCCGTTTCGGGGTACTGGCCCGACGTTGGGCGGTCGTTCACCAACTTCTCTTTCGCCTCGGCAGTGGGGGCCTGGGTGGCCGGGGAACTCGAGGTTCACCGGAGGAGAGCAGTGGCGTGACTGTACCCGGCGGTTACTGGCGACGACAATCTTCGGCGGGTTTCGGCCTCGCGGGAACCGGGCATTCGGCCGCCTTTCGGTCGCTGAAAGACCGAGCCTTGGCCTTGAGTTCGAAATTCGTTCGAATGTGAGGGGCTGATGAGGTAGGGCGAGGGCCTCAGCCGGCCACGCTCCGGCCCTCGGTCCGGCCCTCGGTCCGAGCGGCGGCGGCGTCGTCCGTGCGGGAGTCGGTGAGGGCCCCGGCGTCGCGGACCGGTCCGTCGAGGGCGCGCCGGACGGCGGTGATGACGGTGGGGTGGACCGGCAGGGCGAGGTGCCCGATACCGGTGACCTGCACATTCGTCGCGTCGAGGTCCGGGTGCTCGAGACGGGCCGTCCCCGTGGGTGCCATCAGCGCGTCGAACTCACTCCAGAACGACACGCACCGGGTCCGGCATCCGGGCGCGGGAGCGCGCAGCTCGGCCATCACCTCGGAATCCGGGCGCATCTGGCGGACCAGCGGGTGCGCGTCCATGAAGGGGGCGACGCGGGTGCCGGAGTGCGGGGTGCCGAGGGTGATCAGCGTCCCGACGCGCGCGTCGCCGCCGAGCCGCTGGACGTAGTACCGCGCGACCAGCCCGCCGAGGCTGTGCCCGACGAGGTCCACCCGGTCCTGGCCGCTGCGCTCGCACAGCTCCTCGACGCGGCGGGCGAGGTGACGGGCGGTGACGCGCAGATCGCGGCTGAAGGGCGAGTAGTTGTACGTCTCCACCCGGCGCCTGCCGCCGCCCGCGCCGAGGGCGCGGCGCAGCAGCACGAAGACGGAGCGGTTGTCGGTGAACCCGTGCAGCAGGAGAACGGGCGGCCGCTGTCCGGGGGGCGCGGGGGTGGGGCCGGGCGCCGGGCGTTCCTCGCGGATCCCGGTGGGATAGAGGAGCAGATGCCCGGTGAGCACGACCGCCTCCAGCGCGGCGGCCCGTAGGGCGGCCCCGGTGCGCGACACGGGCAGCGGCGTGATCGACAGCCCCACGGAAGGCCTCCCCTTGACCTCTCGGGTACGCGGCTGTGCGCCGCCGACGCGGCCCCGCCACCGTGCCGCGCGGCTGTCGGCGCGGTGGCGGGGCGACTCGGCGGTGATGAATCAACGGCGTCCCACGTGTGATTTCCCCCTCGTGGTTGACCGCGAAACGGTGCGGTGCGCAATGCTGTACTTAACGTTCGTTCACTCGGGAGGCAGTGCGATGGGTGTGACCGGTCCGATCCGTGTGGTGGTGGCCAAGCCGGGTCTCGACGGCCACGACCGCGGCGCGAAGGTGATCGCGCGTGCGCTGCGTGACGCGGGCATGGAGGTCATCTACACCGGCCTCCACCAGACCCCCGAGCAGATCGTGGACACCGCCATCCAGGAGGACGCGGACGCCATCGGCCTCTCGATCCTCTCGGGCGCGCACAACACGCTGTTCGCCCGCGTACTCGAACTCCTCAAGGAGCGGGACGCGGAGGACATCAAGGTCTTCGGCGGCGGAATCATCCCGGAGGACGACATCGCCCCCCTCAAGGCCAAGGGCGTTGCCGAAATCTTCACCCCGGGCGCCACCACGACGGCGATCGTCGACTGGGTCAACACCCACGTCCGCCAGTAGCCTGCCGGCTGTTTACCGGGACCCCGCCGGGCCGGGGCCACCCGTGCCCTTGCAGGGCTGCGCCGGGGCCGGGGCCTGGTCCCAACCCATGGCCGGGCCGCGCCCAGGTCCTCCCGCCTGTCAGGGGTGTGCCGGCCTCAGCCCTTGCCGGGCCGGGCTGCGCCCAGGTCCCGCCTGTCAGGGGTGTGCCGGCCTCAGCCCTTGCCGGGCCGGGCTGCGCCCAGGTCCCGCCTGTCAGGGGTGTGCCGGCCTCAGCCCTTGCC
>NZ_JBSFTP010000057.1:0-10875 GCF_053591315.1 Streptomyces sp. NPDC003042 | reverse complement strand
GGGCCGGGCCGCGCCCGGGCCCAGATCTCGCCGGGTTGTCGCCCCGGCTCGAACCTCGCCTTGACTGCGCCCGCCACGGTCGCTCCCGGTGCCCGGCCGCCCGGCCGGGCTGTGTCCGGGTGCGAACTCTCGATCGCGCTGTGCCCCGCCTTCCGCCGGTCAGGGCCGCACCGGGCTCGCGCACTTGCCGGGCGGGGCCGGGGCGGGCCGAACCCGCCAGGCCCGACCCCTCGGTGGGTCGCGACGACAGGGCGCGCCCGTGCCGCAGGCCTCGCAGGGTGGGCTCCGCCCCGGACAGCCCCCGCTTCTGCGTATCGGCCCCCGGCCCCCCGCCCGGATCCGGTGTGATCCAAGCTTTCTCCCCGGCCCGGAGGGCCACGTCCCATGTGTCGCGCCCCGTCAGGGGTCAAGCGGCAGGGGCGAGTTCGGACAGCATGGCCGCGCGGAGGCGGAGGGTGGCGACCAGGCGTTGGAAGGCCTCCGCCCAGTACGCGGCCGCGCCGGGAGAGGCGTCCGGGGGGTCGGCCGAGGCGGCCGTCAAGGCCTCCAGTACCCCGGCCTCCGCAGGGTCCAGGCAGCGTTCCGCGAGGCCCATCACCCCGCTGAAGCTCCACGGGTAGCTGCCCGCCTCGCGGGCGGCGTCCAGCGCCTCCACCACCGCACGGCCCAGTGACCCCGCCCAGGGGACCACGCACACGCCGAGCAGCTGGAAGGCCTCCGAGAGCCCGTGGGCCCGTACGAACTGCGCGACCCACTCGGCCCGTTCCCCCTCCGGCAGGGTCTCCAGCAGCTTCGCCCGCTCCGCCAGCGACGCCGTGCCCGGGCCGGCCGCGGGCGGCGCGGACGCCGCGCCGAGGAGGGCCTTCGACCACCGCGCGTCGCGCTGACGCACCGCCGCCCGGCACCACGCCGCATGCAGCTCCTCCGCCCAGCCCTCGGCCACCGGCAGCGCGACGATCTCCGCCGGGTCCAGCCCCCCGAACCGCTCCGTCCAGCAGGACAGCGGCGCCGCCTCCACCAACTGGCCGAGCCACCAGGCCCGCTCACCACGGCCCGCCGGCGGTCGCTTGACCACCCCGTCGCGCAGCATCCCCGCGTCGCACTCCGCCGGCGGGTTCACCGAATCAGGGCCCACGCAGGCCAGCGCCCGCTCGGCCATCCGACCCGCCAGCGCCGAGCCCGGCAGCGCGGAGAGCAACTCGGCCGCCGTCGAGCGGACATTGCGGCTGCGGTCACCCAGCGCCGCCTCCAGGAACGGCTCGTCCGCCTCCGACAGCCCCGCCCTCAGCGAGTCGAGGAACATCAGCCGGTCCTCGGCCCGTTCGGAGGCCCACGTGGTGGCCAGCAGCCGGGTCGCGGCCGCCGCCTCGTGGGCCCGTACGAGGCCGAGCAGGGCGACCCGTTCCGCGAACAGCCCTTCCTCCCAGAGCCGTTCCACCGCCTCCCCGTCCCCCGGGTCGGGCAGTTCCCCCGCCCCGCCCGCCCCGCCGCGCAGCGCGAACCGCCAGTCCGGATTCAGCCGGGCCAGCCACAGCCCCCGCGCCCCGGCCAGGGCGAGCGCCTGCGGCCGCAGGTCGGTCCGGGCCCGGGCGGCGTCCAGCAGCGCCGGAACGAGCGCCGACGGTGCCCGGTAGCCGTGCCGCGCCGCGGTGGCGAGCCACTGCGGCAGCAGCTCCGTCAGATCCGGTGCGCCGCCCCGCCGGCCGCCCCCGCTCCCGCCGCCCGCGCCGGTGCGGCCCGCCAGCAGCTGCGCGAGCCGCCGCCGGGCCGCCTCCGGCGGTGCCGGGCGCGGGTCCCGCGGTGCGGGCTGCGGCCGCCGGGCGGCCCCGGCCGGCCGCAGCCCGGCGCGGCGCCGCAGGGTCTGGACGGCCGCCGCGTCGAGCAGCGCCTCCGGTGACCCGCCCCGCCGCTCGGTCCCGAGCAGCGCGGCGGCGACCAGCTCCTCCCAGTTCCCCTGCTCCCCCTGCTCCCCCTGTACCTCGGTGCCGCCGGCCGTGGCCGCCTCGTCAGCGCCGTTCATCGGATCCCTCCCTCTCGTGCGGTGCTCCGGTCCCGCCCCCTCCGCGGGACCGGAGCGTCTGTGTTCCGATCGGTCGTCCGTGCCTCAGCTGGCGTGGTTGTCGTTCACAAAAGCCCCCCGGCTTTCTCGTCCTGCACGACGACGCCCCCGCGCCGCCGTTCCGGCGGATGCCAGGCCGGTCGCCCGGCCCCGATCCGACCTTCCCCCGTCCGCGCGCGGCCCTCCGACCCGCGTCAGCCCAGCGCGACCGGCTCCGCGGTGTGCGGATGCCATGCCGTCAGTGGGGTGAAGCCGCGGTGGCCGCACTCGCCGAAGACCGTGACGGGGCCACCGCCCGAGAGGGCGGCGAGCTGCCACAGCCCGGACCGCGAACGGCCCCCGGCGAGCGTCACCGGCAGCGCGGACGTCCCCTCCACGTCCGCGAGCTGCCAGGCCGCGTCACCCGCTTCTCCCGGTATCGGGATCACCGGGCCCAGCACCACCGGCCACGACTCCAGCCACGGGTCCTCCCGCAGCGCGGATCCGTAGGCCGCCAATGCCTCGCCCGGACTCACCCCGGCCGGAGCCCGGGTGGCCGGCACCGCCGCCGCGAAGCGGTCCCCGAGGTCCGCCCGCAGCCCCGCCGAGCCCGCCCGGAAGCAGGCTTCCGCCTCCAGTACCAGCCCGACGGGCAGCGCCAGCCCCGGTGGCCGCCCGGGCGGTCCGAAGTCCAGCACCAGCGCCGGGCGCCCGGTCTCCAGCCCGTGCAGCCATATCCGGCGGGTGATGAGCCGGCCGTCCGGGGACGCCGAGTCGTACTGGGCCAGTACGAGCCAGTGGTCCCGTACGACCTCACCCTCCGCCGAAGACGGCAGCCCCACCCGGCTCCGGACGGTCGCGGCCAGCGGCTCCGGCAGCCCGGACACCCCCAGCCAGGCCCTGTCCAGCAGGTGCAGCAGCGCGAACTCCTCAAGCATCCGGGCGGGCCAGCCCGGGCCGCAACCGGGTATTGTCCCCAACTCCCGTACACGCGCCGCCAGTCCGGGCGCCTGGGCGTCGACCATGCGGGCGGCCGTCTCCTCCCATGCCGTGTACCCCGCCTGCTCCTGCCCGGCCAGTCCGCCGCGCAGCAGATCCACGAGCCGCTGCTCCAGCTCGGTGACGCCCGCGCCGATGCGCTCCGCCCGCCGTTCGGCCCGCCGCCGGGCGGCCTCCTCGTCCACCGGTCCGGCCGCGGTCGCGGCCGGCCGAGCGGCCTTGGCGGCCCGCTCCGCCAGCCATTCGCCGGCCCAGTCCGGCGCCTGTGCCGGATCCCCCATTCCCTCCGCCGCCCAGAGCAGCAGCAGTCCCAGGGCGTGCTTGCACGGGAACTTCCGGCTCGGGCAGGAGCACTTGTACGCCGGGCCCGTCAGGTCCACGACCGTCCGGTACGGCTTGCTGCCGCTGCCCTTGCACAACCCCCACACCGCACCGGAAGCGGAACCTCCGGTCTGCGACCACGGTCCCGCCCCGCCGAGCTTTCCCCCCGCCTTCCGTGACGCCTCGTCAGGAGCCAGAGCCAGTACCTGTTCCGCCGTCCAGCGGACCTCCTGCTCAGTCATGGGTCCAACCGTAGGGACCCCCACTGACAATCGCTCTGACCTGCAACGACGCCTCGATGGAAGGGCGTTGTCAGTGGCATGGTGCACCTTGGAGTCAGCAGTCGGAAGCGGCTGCCGAGCATTGGAGGGGGACCATGACCATGCCCGAGAACGGCACCGGTACCGAGGTGCTGCGACCGCACGCCGAAGACGCTTTCGCGCACGAACTGAAAGCCCTTGCCGCCGCCGACGACCGGACCCGGCCGACCCGCTGGAAGCTCTCCCCGTGGGCCGTGGCGACGTACCTGCTCGGCGGCACGCTCGCGGACGGCACCATCATCACGCCCAAGTACGTCGGACCGCGCCGCATCGTCGAAGTCGCCGTCACCACGCTCGCCACCGACCGCGCCCTGCTCCTCCTCGGCGTCCCCGGCACCGCCAAGACCTGGGTGTCCGAACACCTCGCCGCCGCGGTCAGCGGGGACTCCACCCTCCTCGTCCAGGGCACCGCCGGCACCTCCGAGGAGGCCATCCGCTACGGCTGGAACTACGCCCGCCTCCTCGCCGACGGCCCGAGCCGCGAAGCCCTCGTCCCCAGCCCCGTCCTGCGGGCCATGGCCGACGGCATGACCGCCCGGGTCGAGGAACTGACCCGCATCCCCGCCGACGTCCAGGACTCGCTCATCACCGTCCTGTCCGAGAAGACGCTCCCGATACCGGAGCTCGGCCAGGAGGTGCAGGCCGTGCGCGGCTTCAACCTCATCGCCACCGCCAACGACCGCGACCGCGGGGTCAACGAGCTCTCCAGCGCGCTGCGCCGCCGCTTCAACACCGTCGTGCTGCCGCTGCCCGCCACGGCCGACGCCGAGGTCGACATCGTCGCCCGCCGCGTCGACCAGATGGGCCGCTCCCTGGACCTGCCGGCCGCGCCCGAGGGCCTGGAGGAGATCCGCCGGGTCGTCACCGTCTTCCGGGAGCTGCGCGACGGGATCACTGGTGACGGCCGGACCAAGGTGAAGTCGCCCAGCGGCACCCTGTCCACCGCCGAGGCCATCTCCGTGGTCACCGGCGGGCTGGCCCTGGCCGCCCATTTCGGGGACGGCGTCCTGCGCCCCTCCGACGTGGCCGCCGGAATCCTCGGCGCCGTCGTCCGGGACCCGGCCGCCGACCGGGTCGTCTGGCAGGAGTACCTCGAGGCCGTGGTCCGCGAGCGGGAGGGCTGGAAGGACTTCTACCGCGCCTGCCGGGAGGTGACCGTATGAGTCCGGCCGCCGAGGGGCCGCTGCTGCTGGGGGTGCGGCACCACGGGCCCGGCTCCGCCCGAGCGGTACGCGCCGCGCTCGACGCGGCCCGGCCGCGGGCCGTGCTGATCGAGGGCCCGCCCGAAGGGGACGCGCTGCTGCCGCTGGCCGCCGAGCCCGGGATGCGTCCGCCCGTCGCCCTGCTCGCGCACGCGGCGGACGATCCCGGTCGGGCCGCGTTCTGGCCGCTGGCCGCCTTCTCCCCGGAGTGGGTCGCCATCCGCTGGGCCCAGGACCAGGGCGTACCGGTGCGGTTCATCGACCTGCCGGCCGCGCACTCCCTGGCGGCCGAGAGCGACACGGGGGCAGCCGACGCTCTCCGCCTCGACCCGCTCGCGGTCCTGGCCGAGACCGCCGGGTACGACGACCCCGAGCGCTGGTGGGAGGACGTGGTCGAGCACCGGGGCCACGTACGGGACCCACTGGCCGCCTTCCAGGCCCTGGGTGAGGCCATGGGCGCCCTGCGCGAGGCGTACGGGGACGGCGGGCAGTCCCGCGACCTGGTGCGCGAGGCGTACATGCGCCAGCGCATGCGGTCCGCCCGCCGGGAGTTCGGCGGCGCCTACGCCGTCGTCTGCGGGGCCTGGCACGTGCCCGCACTGCGGGCCCGGACCACGGCGGCGGCGGACAAGGCGCTGCTCGGCGGCCTGCCCAAGGTCAAGGTGGAGACGACCTGGGTGCCCTGGACCCACCGCAGGCTCGCCCGGTCCGGCGGATACGGCGCCGGCATCACCTCGCCCGGCTGGTACGCCCACCTCTTCGCGGCCCGCGACCGGCCCGTCGAGCGGTGGCTGACCAAGGTCGCCGGCCTGCTGCGGGAGGAGGACCGGCAGGTCTCCTCCGCCCATGTCATCGAGGCGGTCCGGCTGGCCGAGACCCTGGCCGCCGTGCGCGGCCGCCCGGTGGCCGGACTCACCGAGACCCTGGAAGCCGTCCGGGCCGTGATGTGCGACGGCTCCGACGTACCGCTCGCGCTGATCGAGGACCGGCTGGTGGTCGGGGACGTGCTCGGCGAAGTCCCGGACGCGGCGCCCGTCGTACCGCTCCAGCGCGACCTCACCCGTCGGCAGCGCTCGCTGCGACTCAAGGCCGAGGCGCAGCAGCGGGAGGTGGAACTCGACCTGCGCAAGGACACCGACGCCGCCAAGTCCCTGCTGCTGCACCGGCTGCGGCTGCTCGGGATCGACTGGGGCATACCCACCGCCTCCCGGGGCAGCACCGGCACCTTCCGGGAGACCTGGCGGCTCTGCTGGGAACCGGAGCTTTCAGTACGGGTCGCCGAGGCCGGCATCTGGGGCACCACCGTCCTGGGAGCGGCCACCGCCAAGGCGGAGGCCGACGCCGCGCGGGCCGAGGACCTGGGGGAGGTCACCGCCCTCGCCGAGCGGTGCCTGCTGGCCGGGCTGTCCGAGGCGCTGCCCGCCGTACTGCGGGCGCTCGCCGACCGGGCCGCGCTGGACACCGACGTGGCGCGCCTCGCCAAGGCGCTGCCCGCGCTGGCCCGTTCCCTGCGGTACGGGGATGTACGCGGCACCGACGCGGCGGCGCTCGGCACGGTCGCCGCCGGGCTCGCCGAGCGGATCTGCGTCGCGCTGCCGCCCGCGTGCGCGGCCGGACTGGATGCCGACGGGGCGGCGGAGCTGCGTCGCCACGTGGACGGGGTGCACGGGGCGATCGGGCTGCTGGCGGACGCCGAGGAGGCCGGCGGGCTGCGCGAGCGCTGGTCGGCGGTGCTGCGGACGCTGGCCGGGCGGGACAGCGTCCCCGGGCTCATACGCGGCCGGGCGGCGCGGCTGCTGCTGGACGACGGCCGGCTCCCGGCGCCGGAGACGGCGCGGCTGATGGGGCTCGCCCTGTCACCCGCCGCCTCCCCGGCCGACGCGGCGGGCTGGATCGAGGGGTTCGCGGGCGGGAGCGCGGGCGGCGGCACGCTTCTGCTCCACGACGACCGGCTGCTGGGCCTGATCGACGCCTGGCTCGTGTCGGTGCCGGAGGGCGCCTTCATCGACGTACTGCCCCTGCTGCGGCGCACGTTCGGGGCGTACGAGCCGGGGGTGAAGCGGACGCTGGGCGAGCTGGTCCGGCGCGGCCCGGGCGGCCGGTCCACGGCCGCCGGAGCCGGCGCGGCCCCCGAGGGCTTCGCCCCGGAACTGGACCGGGCTCGGGCGGACGCGGTGACCGCCCTGGTGCGGACGCTGCTCACCGCCGCCCCGGCCCCGGCCCCTGCCTGACGGCCGACCCTGCAAACGGAACAAGCGGAGGGGACTGACCCATGACGGAAACGGACAGCTCGGGGGACGGCGCGGACGGCGCCGGAGGCGAGCAGCGGCTGCGGCGGTGGCGCATGGTGCTCGGCGGGGGAGAGGCCGACGGGACCGGCTGCGCGCTGACCGGACGGGACGCGGCGATGGACGCCGCGCTGGGGGCGCTGTACGGCGGTACGGGCGGCGGCGCCGGCGGGTCCCGCAAGACGTCGGGGGAGCGGTCCGCGGGCCTCGGCGGCTCCGCGCCGCACGTGGCGCGCTGGCTCGGGGACATCCGTACGTACTTCCCCGCCTCGGTCGTCCAGGTCATGCAGCGCGACGCGATCGAGCGGCTCGGCCTGTCGTCGCTGCTGCTGGAGCCGGAGATGCTGGAGGCCGTCGAGCCGGACGTCCACCTGGTCGGCACCCTGCTCTCGCTCAACAAGGCCATGCCGGACACCACGAAGGAGACGGCGCGGGCCGTGGTCCGCAAGGTCGTCGAGCAACTGGAGAAGCGCCTCGCGAGCCGTACCCGGGCCACGCTCACCGGCGCCCTCGACCGCTCGGCGCGGACCAGCCGCCCCCGCCACCGGGACATCGACTGGGACCGGACGATCCGCGCCAACCTGAAGAACTACCTCCCCGAGTACCGCACGGTCGTCCCCGAGCGCCTGATCGGGTACGGCCGGGCCTCGCAGTCGGTGAAGAAGGAGGTCATCCTCTGCATCGACCAGTCGGGCTCGATGGCGGCCTCCGTCGTCTACGCCTCCGTCTTCGGGGCGGTCCTCGCCTCCATGCGGTCGATCGCCACCCGGCTGGTCGTCTTCGACACGGCGGTCGTGGACCTGACCGACCAGCTCGACGACCCGGTCGACGTGCTCTTCGGCACCCAGCTGGGCGGCGGCACCGACATCAACCGTGCCCTGGCCTACTGCCAGTCGAAGATCACTCGGCCCGCCGACACCGTCGTCGTCCTGATCAGCGACCTCTACGAGGGCGGCATACGCAACGAGATGCTCAAGCGGGTCGCCGCCATGAAGGGGGCCGGGGTGGAGTTCGTGACCCTGCTCGCGCTGTCCGACGAGGGCGCCCCCGCCTACGACCGCGAACACGCGGCGGCGCTCGCCGCCTTGGGCGCGCCGGCCTTCGCCTGCACCCCCGATCTCTTTCCGGAGGTGATGGCGGCGGCGCTGGAGAAGCGTCCCCTCCCGGTGCCGTGACCGTTCTGCGGCAGCCCTTCGACCGGCCTTCGACGGGCCCTTCGACGGCACCGCGTAAATCGGCAGATCACACGAAGATGCAGTTCAACCGTGAGGCGATCTGTGACAGGTATCACCGCTCAGGTGTGATCTGTGATTTAGGGACCCACGTCCCACGGGGATAACCTGCGGGACGGACATGCCGCGTCCACGGTCACCGTGTGCGCCTCCCTTGTGACAGCGCAGTCACGTTGCCCTCCGCGGCACGCCCACGCAGATAGCAGACAACCGCGAATCACTGCGAATCTTTGAAGACAAGGGACGGACGCGCGTGGACCTGTTCGAGTACCAGGCGAGGGACCTCTTCGCCAAGCACGGTGTACCGGTGCTGGCCGGTGAAGTCATCGACACGCCTGAGGCGGCTCGCGAGGCCACCGAGCGGCTGGGCGGCAAGTCGGTCGTCAAGGCGCAGGTGAAGGTCGGCGGCCGAGGCAAGGCCGGCGGCGTCAAGCTCGCCGCCACCCCGGACGAGGCCGTCGCCCGTGCGACGGACATTCTCGGGATGGACATCAAGGGCCACACGGTCCACAAGGTGATGATCGCCGAGACCGCTCCGAAGATCGACGAGGAGTACTACGTCTCGTACCTCCTCGACCGGACCAACCGCACCTTCCTGGCCATGGCCTCGGTGCAGGGCGGCATGGACATCGAGGAGGTCGCGGAGAAGACCCCCGAGGCCCTCGCGAAGGTCCCGGTCAACGCCAACGAGGGCGTCACCATCGAGAAGGCCCGCGAGATCGTCGCCCAGGCGAAGTTCCCGGAGGCCGTGGCCGAGCAGGTCGCCGAGATCCTGGTGACCCTGTGGGACACCTTCATCGCCGAGGACGCGCTCCTCGTCGAGGTCAACCCGCTGGCCAAGGTCGAGGGCGGCCGTGTCCTGGCGCTCGACGGCAAGGTCTCGCTCGACGAGAACGCCGAGTTCCGCCAGCCGGGCCACGAGGAGTTCGTGGACCACGCTGCCGCGAACCCGCTCGAGGCCGCCGCCAAGGCGAAGAACCTCAACTACGTCAAGCTCGACGGTGAGGTCGGCATCATCGGCAACGGCGCGGGTCTCGTCATGAGCACCCTCGACGTCGTCGCGTACGCCGGCGAGAACCACGGTGGCGTCAAGCCCGCCAACTTCCTCGACATCGGCGGTGGCGCCTCCGCCGCCGTGATGGCCAACGGTCTCGAGATCATCCTCGGCGACCCGGACGTCAAGTCCGTCTTCGTCAACGTCTTCGGTGGCATCACCGCGTGTGACGAGGTCGCCAACGGCATCGTCCAGGCGCTGGCACTGCTGGAGGAGAAGGGCGAGGCGGTCACCAAGCCGCTCGTCGTCCGTCTCGACGGCAACAACGCCGAGCTGGGTCGCAGGATCCTCTCGGACGCCAACCACCCGCTGGTCCAGCGCGTGGACACCATGGACGGCGCGGCCGACAAGGCCGCCGAGCTCGCGGCTGCGAAGTAAGGGCAGAGGTCACAGACTCACATGGCTATCTTCCTCAACAAGGACAGCAAGGTCATCGTCCAGGGCATGACCGGTGCCACGGGCATGAAGCACACCAAGCTGATGCTGGCTGACGGCACCAACATCGTCGGCGGCGTGAACCCGCGCAAGGCCGGCACCACCGTCGACTTCGACGGCACCGAGATCCCGGTCTTCGGTTCGGTCGCCGAGGCGATGGAGAAGACGGGCGCGAACGTCTCCGTCCTCTTCGTCCCGCCGGCCTTCGCCAAGGCCGCCGTCGTCGAGGCCATCGACGCCGAGATCCCGCTGGCCGTCGTCATCACCGAGGGCATCGCGGTGCACGACTCCGCCGCCTTCTGGTCGTACGCGACCGCCAAGGGCAACAAGACGCGGATCATCGGCCCGAACTGCCCGGGTCTGATCACCCCCGGCCAGTCCAACGCCGGCATCATCCCGGGCGACATCACCAAGCCCGGCCGCATCGGTCTCGTGTCCAAGTCGGGCACGCTGACCTACCAGATGATGTACGAGCTCCGTGACATCGGCTTCTCCTCGGCCGTCGGCATCGGTGGCGACCCGGTCATCGGCACGACGCACATCGACGCCCTGGAGGCGTTCGAGGCCGACCCCGACACCGACCTGATCGTCATGATCGGCGAGATCGGCGGCGACGCCGAGGAGCGTGCGGCGGAGTTCATCGCGAAGAACGTCAAGAAGCCGGTCGTCGGTTACGTCGCGGGCTTCACCGCCCCCGAGGGCAAGACCATGGGCCACGCGGGTGCCATCGTCTCCGGTTCTTCTGGCACCGCACAGGCCAAGAAGGAAGCCCTCGAGGCCGCGGGCGTGAAGGTCGGCAAGACGCCGACCGAGACCGCCAAGCTGGCGCGCGAGATCCTGGGCGCCGCCAAGTAAGCAGTCGCGGCCGCAGTGCCGGCCGTACGTACGGGCGTGGCCCGCACCCCTCGGGGTGCGGGGCTCTGCCTGGCCCGCTTCGAGGTGCTCCTCGGCCAGACGCACAACGCCCTCGACCTCGCCGACGCCTG
>NZ_JBSFTP010000056.1:0-49860 GCF_053591315.1 Streptomyces sp. NPDC003042 | reverse complement strand
CACCAACTGCCGGATCAACGTCCCCAGATCAGTACTCGAATTCCTCGACCCCGACATCAGGTTCGTCAGAACCGTCGTCCCCATGTCGAACTTCACGCCACTCCCCCGCCCACTCTTCCAACGATCGTAAGTATGACTGTTTCTATCAACTTACGTCGCGCCTGCAACCAGCAACCAGCGCACTGTGACAAGGGCCTGACAAACCGCCAGCCTCCTTCACGCACCCTTCAGATGCCGCACCAGCCCTGACTTGGCCGAACGTGGCCGGAATCTTCGCATGCGAGAAGGCTGGAATCTAACTGTCCCGCCGGCTGCGTCAGCTCGAGTTCCCGCTCGGCCAGCCCGTAGACGAACTGCTGATTGAACCCCCTGCCCGCAGTCTCCCCGGACGGTGTGCTGTGTCGGCGCACGCCGTCCGGCTCGCGGGTGAGGATGGCGAGCAGCGCCGGGTCTGCGTAGATCTCAGCGCTGTGCCGCCACTGCGTGAGCAGGAGCGCGATCGGGGCGAGGTTGTCCAGGGCTACCGCGCCCCGCGCCGTGTCCACCAGCTCGGACAACAGGGTGTCGATGTCCTCTGCGGGCAGAAACGTGGTCCACGGCAGGGCCTCGGGTAGCGCCTGGCGCAGCGCGGCGACGTTCTCGGTCCGCACCAGCCCGGCCAGTCAATGTCGGATGCGGCCGCCTGCGACCTGGCTCACCGACACGGTTGGGCTGTACGGGTGCGTTCCGTGTGCGAGGGGCGGGCCCTCGGGCCAGGGTGGTTCCGTACCGGGCCCGACGGGAGGGCCGGGCAATCACAGGAAATGGCACATGATGTCAGTCGCAGACGTACTGGCCGGGGCCGCGGCTCTGGCAATGCTGACGGCGGGACCGTTCACGGACACGGGCCGGGGCAGCGGACCCGCAACCGTCACCGGAGGCCGAGTGGCCGATGAGAGCCTGTTGGTCAGGGCGAACGGGCGGTTCTCGCCGCCCACCGCCCTCGTCCCCTCGGCTGCGGTCACCTACGACCTGACGCTCGTCCCGGCCGGGGCGCGGATCGAGATCGTGCAGAAGTCGGACCGCTCGGGCACCAGCGTGCGGACGCGGCTGACCGGTCTGAAGCCGGGGTTCGCGTACGGCATGCACGTACACACCCTGCCCTGCGGCGCCGATCCGAAGGCTGCCGGCCCGCACTACCAGCACGTTCCCGCTCCCACCGCGGATCCGGTCAACGAGGTCTGGCTCGACTTCGTGGCCGACCCGCGCGGTCGGGCCACCGCCGAGACCACGCACACCTGGGGCTTCCGGCGCGGCGCCGCGAACTCGGTGGTGCTGCACGGGGAGCAGGGCGGCGCGGGCGACCGGATCGCCTGCTTCACCGTGCCGTTCGGCGGCTACGGCCCCCAGGGGACGTCCGGTGCGCGGTAGAAGTTGACGTCCTGGGAGTCCAGCCGCGGGCCCTGCGCCGCCAGTCGCTCCCGGTACGACGCCCAGTCCAGGGACGAGGCCGGGGACCAGCCCAGTTCCGCCAGGCCCAGGAGCCGGGGAAAGGCCATCAGCTCCCAGTCCCCGCGCGTCGCGATCGTCTCCGTCCACAGCGGGGCCTCCACCCCCAGGACGGAGGCTTCCGGGACACCCGCCAGGTAGCTCCCCGGATCCCAGGAGTACGCCCGCCGCACGGGGACGAAGCCGGCCCACGTCAGCCCGGGTTTCGTCGTCACGTCGTACTTCATGTCCAGGTACGCCCGGTCCGCCGGCGACAGGATCACCGGGTGTCCCGCCTTCGCCGCCGCCACCACGGCCGCCTTCTCGGCGGCGGCCGTCCTGTCGTGGCCCCAGTACTGGAGCACCGCGCCCGGCGCCGGGCGCGCCGTCGCGAGCTGGTGCCAGGCCACGACCGTCTTGCCGTGGCGGGCCACCACCGCCTGGGCTCGGTCCATGAAGGCCGCGTAGTCCGCCGCCGGCGTCGAGTGCGCCTCGTCTCCCCCGATGTGCAGGTACTTGCCCGGGGTCAGCTCCGCGAGTTCCTCCAGCACGTCGTCGATGAACTCGTACGTACGCTCCTTGCCGACGCACAGCGAGCTGAAGCCGACCTTGGTCCCGGTGTAGCGCTCGCGCGCCTTCCCGTCGCAGTTCAGCTCCGCGTACGAGGCCTGCGCCGCGTTGACGTGCCCCGGCATGTCGATCTCCGGGACCACGTCCACGTACCGCTCGGCGGCGTACGCGACCAGTTCCCGGTACTCGTCCTTCGTCCAGTACCCGCCCGGGCCGCCGCCGACCTCGCTGCCGCCCCCGTACTCCGCGAGCCGTGGCCAGGAGGCGATCTCCAGCCGCCAGCCCTGGTCGTCGGTCAGATGCACGTGCAGCGTATTGATCTTGTACTGGGCGAGCTGGTCGACGTACCGCTTGGCCTGCTCCACCGGGAAGAAGTGCCGGGCGATGTCGATCATCGCGCCCCGGTACGCGAAGCGCGGCGCGTCCGTGACCGTCCCGCCGGGCACGGTCCCCGTCCCGCGCACCGGCACCAGCTGCCGCAGCGTCTGCCCCGCGTGGAACAGCCCCGCCGGGGTCCGGGCGGTCAGCGTGACCCCGGACGCGGTGGTGCGCAGCCGGTAGCCCTCCGCCCCCAGCTCTTCGGCCCCGGCGTCGAGCAGCAGCCGGATACCGTCCCCCTCCTCCCCGTCGACCACCGGCAGCGGCAGCCCGCTCGGCCCGCGCAGCTGCTGCGCGAGGAGTTCCCCGATCCTGCGGACCTCGTCCGGGGATCCGGGGGCGGTACGGATGACCGTGCCCGCCCCGAGGAGGTACCCGGCGCCTTCGGCCCGGGCGGAAGCGGGTGCCGGCACGAGCCGCTCGTAGGGCGCCAAGGCGGCGGGGCGCTCCGCCCCCGGCTTCACGTCGGCCCCGTGGGCGGTGGTGCAGGAGACGGCCGCGCCGAGGACGAGGAGGGTGCTGAGGGATCCGAGGGTGCGTCGCAGGACTCTCATCCGCCCAGGTATAGGCCAGCCGGGCCCGCTCGCGGCGATGGAAGAATCGCGGGATGGCGGAAATCATCCAGAAGGACGGCACGTGGACCTTCGACGGGGACACGGTGCGCATCGTGCCGGGCCGCGACAAGGGCGTGGGGCTGCTGCGGCAGCATCTCGGCGAGGTGGCCGTACCCCTGCACGCGATAGCCGGGGTCAGTCACGAACCGGGGCGCAAGGCGGGCCGGCTGCGACTGCGGCTGCGTGACGGCGCGGACCCGCTGCTCCAGGTGACGGGCGGGCGGCTGCCGGAGGCCTCGGACCCGTACCGGCTGACGGTGGAGCCGGACCGGACGGGCGTCGCGGAGTACTTCGTCGACGAGGTCCGGCGCGCGCTGCTGCTGGACCAGGTGGACTCGGGTCCGTCGGACACGTACCTGCTGCCCGGGCCCGCCGTGCCGATCTCGGTGGGCGCGGGGGACGGGACGGCGGCCTTCGACGGGGACCAGGTCTCTCTGAACTGGAGCTGGACGGCGGAGGAGGCGAAAACCTCCGGCGGGCCGCGCGTCTTCCGGGTGGCGGACCTGCGGACGGTGGAGTGGTTCCCGGCGCGGGGGCTGGAGAACGGCTGGCTCCGTTTCTCCCTGGCGAGCGCGCCGCAGGCGGGCCCGCCCAAGTACGACCCCTACACGGTGGAGCTCTTCGGCCTGAAGAAGGACCCGCTCATGGCCCTGGTCGCGGCGGCCGTGGCCGTACGGATGCCTCACCCGGCGGCGGCCACGCCCCCGCCGGCTCTCACGGTCGCCGCTTCTGCCCCGGCGGGCGGGGCCGCGGACCACGACGCCCTGCTGCGGCGGCTGCGCGAGCTGGGCGAACTGCAGCAGGCGGGCATTGTCACCGCCGAGGAGTTCACGACGGCAAAAGCGGCCATTCTGGGTCGTTTCTGACCATCCCTGACCGGAATAACCCATTCCTCTGGTCCAGACCAGCGAGATCCTGCCCGAATCCGGGCAGGATCTTTGCGTTCCGCCCCGCTGCCCGTCAGTATCTACGAGTGCTCGACCGCCGCCCGTCGCATGACGACCTCGTCGACCACCTGGTGCGCAGCACCGCGCTCCAGCGCGGTGAGGCAGCCCGGGTGGTGCTCGACGTACTCGCCTACTTCGACGAGACGACCGAGGAGTTCGTCCGCCGCCGCCACCGTGAACTGCAGTCCGGTGGCGCGGTCAACACGGAGATCTTCGAGCGGATCGCGGCCGAACTGCCGCACCGCGCCGTGGCGCCCCCGGAGCTCTCGCTCCGGCAGCTGCGCCGCATCGTCTACGGCTGATCGCCGACAGCGGCTTCGAGCACTCGTACCGGACTTCAGGAGGGGCACTACCGTATGTGCGGAATCGTGGGTTACATCGGCAAGCGTGACGTGGCACCGCTGCTGCTGGAGGGTCTCCAGCGGCTCGAGTACCGCGGCTACGACTCGGCGGGCATCGTGGTCAACAGCCCGAAGTCCACGGCCCTGAAGGTCGTCAAGGCCAAGGGCCGGGTCCGCGAGCTGGAGGCCCGCGTCCCCAAGCGCTTCGCCGGCACCACCGGCATCGCCCACACCCGCTGGGCCACCCACGGCGCCCCGAGCGACCTCAACTCCCACCCGCACCTCGACGCCGAGAACAAGGTGGCGGTCGTCCACAACGGCATCGTCGACAACGCCTCCGAGCTGCGCGCCAAGCTGGAGGCCGACGGCGTGGTCTTCGTGTCCGAGACCGACACCGAGGTGCTCGTCCACCTGATCGCCCGCTCCCAGGCCACCACCCTGGAGGAGAAGGTCCGCGAGGCGCTCAAGGTCGTCGAGGGCACGTACGGCATCGCCGTCATGCACGCCGACTTCGCCGACCGCATCGTCGTCGCCCGCAACGGCTCCCCGGTCGTCCTCGGCATCGGCGAGAAGGAGATGTTCGTCGCCTCGGACGTCGCCGCGCTCGTCGCCCACACCCGTCAGGTCGTCACCCTCGGCGACGGCGAGATGGCCACCCTCAAGGCCGACGACTTCCGCACCTATACGACGAGCGGTACGAAGACCACCGCCACGCCCGAGACCGTGGAGTGGGAGGCCGCCTCCTACGACATGGGCGGCCACGACACGTACATGCACAAGGAGATCTCCGAGCAGCCCGACGCGGTCGACCGCGTGCTGCGCGGCCGGATCGACGACCGCTTCTCCACCGTGCACCTGGGCGGCCTGAACCTGGACCCGCGCGACGCGCGCGGCATCCGTCGCGTCAAGATCCTCGGCTGCGGCACCTCGTACCACGCGGGTCTCATCGGCGCGGGCCTGATCGAGGGCCTGGCCCGGATCCCCGCCGACGCCGAGCCGGCCTCCGAGTTCCGCTACCGCAACCCGGTCGTCGACCCCGACACCCTCTACATCGCCGTCTCCCAGTCCGGTGAGACGTACGACGTCCTCGCGGCCGTCCAGGAACTCAAGCGCAAGGGCGCCCGCGTCCTCGGCGTGGTCAACGTGGTCGGTTCCGCCATCGCCCGCGAGGCCGACGGCGGCGTGTACGTGCACGCCGGCCCCGAGGTCTGCGTCGTGTCCACCAAGTGCTTCACCAACACGGTCGTCGCCTTCGCGCTGCTCGCCGTGCACCTGGGCCGGATCCGGGACCTGTCGGTCACCGACGGCAAGCGGATCATCGAGGGCCTGCGCAAGCTGCCCGCGCAGATCCAGGAGATCCTCGAAGGCGAAGAGGACATCAAGACGCTGGCGGCCGAGTACGCCGAGGCCAAGTCGATGATGTTCATCGGCCGGGTCCGCGGGTACCCGGTGGCGCTGGAGGCCTCCCTCAAGCTGAAGGAGATCTCCTACATCCACGCCGAGGCCTACCCGGCCTCCGAGCTCAAGCACGGCCCGCTCGCGCTCATCGAGCCGGCGATGCCGACGGTCGCGATCGTCCCGGACGACTCCCTGCTGGAGAAGAACCGCGCGGCGCTGGAGGAGATCAAGGCCCGCAGCGGCCGCATCCTCGCCGTCGCGCACCGCGAGCAGGAGAAGGCCGACCACACCATCCTCGTCCCCAAGAACGAGGACGAGCTGGACCCGATCCTCATGGGCATCCCGCTCCAGCTCCTGGCGTACCACACCGCGCTGGCCCTGGGCCGCGACATCGACAAGCCCCGCAACCTGGCGAAGTCGGTCACCGTCGAGTAGCCACGACGGCGCGGCAGGCGAACGACATGGCGAACGGCCCCCGGATTTCCCGGGGGCCGTTCGCCATGTACGCGATCAGCTCGCGGCGACCGCGCCGCCGCGCGAGGCCTTGCCCAGCGCCATCGGCCAGTGGGCCAGGGCCGCGGTGGCCCCGTACCAGGCCAGCAGGCCCGAGACCGCCGCCACCCAGCCGCCGGCCTTGGCCAGCCCGCCGCTGTCGGCGAACGAGGCCACGGCCAGGAGGAGCAGGGACAGGGTCAGCAGGGCGTACACGCCCTGGCTGAACAGACCGCTCGCGGCGGCGACCGTGAGGGTCAGCGCGAGCAGCGCGAAGAGGACCAGAAACGTTCCGGCGGCTTCGCCGGAGACCGTGGCTCCGGCGCCCTTCGCCCAGGTGAACCAGAAGATGCCGAGGCCCGCGAACGCGGTGCCGTTGAATCCGTTGCCGCCGCGGTACTCGAGGAGCCCGAGGAGGAAGAGGGCGGCGCCGCCGACGTACATGGCGAGCGACACGGAGTCGGCGGCGGTCACGCCGGAGACGATCCCGGTGTGGCCGATTCCGAACGCGAGAAGGGTGAGCCCCAGGGCGATGTTCCCCAGGGTCGAAGTCGAGGCCGTGCTTCCCGCAGAGACACCATTGTCCACGGCGGGCTCCCTTCGTGCTGCAGTTGTTTGCTGCGTCCCAGCAGCATTTATCTACCCTTTATGTAGGGGTGCACAACCGCACAATCGAAGTACAGCGGGTTACGGAATGACAACAACCGGTCGCTGCGCCCGCTTCGCCAGGCGGCCGGCGACCGAGCCGAAGATCCGGCCGACGATCCCGTGAGTGGAACCGACCACGATGGCGTCCGCCGAGTACTCCCGGCCGACCTCCTCCAGCTCGTGGCAGATGTCCCCGCCCCGCTCGACCAGGATCCACGGCACCTCGGCCAGGTAGTCCGCGCAGGCCAGCTCCAGTCCCAGCACCTCGGTGCGGTGGTCCGGCACGTCCACGAAGACGGGCGGCTCGCAGCCGGCCCACACGGTGGTGGGCAGCCGGTTGGCCACATGGACGATGATCAGACCGGAGCCGGAGCGCCGGGCCATCCCGATGGCGTACGCGAGGGCGCGCTCACTGGAAGTGGAGCCGTCGAAGCCCACGACCACCCCGTGCCGGAAGGCCGGATCGCAAGGAAGGCGTGTCTGTTCCACCGCGCGCAGGTCGGCCGACGCGGAGTCGGCGAGGGGTTTGCGCTTGCGGTCCGCGGGTTCGGAGAATTCGTGACCGGCCATGGATGTCTCGGCGAAGGGTCCTCGGGGGAAGCGACAGGGGCATATCGGCGACGCAGTGTGACGGAGCTCTGTCCGGGAAGCATCTTCCCAAGCCCATACCCTCCAGGGTACGGCGACACTCCTGTACTGCACAGGGCATGCCGCCCTTGGAGAGCGTCCCAGGGAGCATGCCGGAGGGACGGCGCCTTGGCAATGGCCGCTGGTCCCTACAGCCAGTGACGAGAGACCCTGGTGCCACCCGTGCGCGCAGTGACCGAGCCCGGCCGCCGGACGTTGGACAGGAGTCCGACCGTCCAGGAAGAGCCCGCAGGGAGTACGCCGTGCCCGGCCATCCGGTTCACCCCGTCCCGCCCGTCCAGCCCGCTCCGCCGACGCAGTCCGCCCAGCGCTCCCCGTCCTCCTCGCACCGCCTGTCCCCTCACCACCCGTCCCCTCACCCCATGTCGCCTCACCACGCGTCCCCTCACCGCCCGCCGCTTCACCCGTCCGTGCGGCCCGCCGGACGTCCTCATGACGACCCCGCGGGTGACGTGGTGCGCTGGGCCGCGTTCAGCTGCCTCCTCGTGCCCGTGGTGCTGGTCGTCTACGGGACCTCGTACGGGGGCGCGGCCGTCGCGACCCTGGGGCTGGCCGCCGTCACCGCCGCCTGCCGGGTGCTGCTGCGGCAATCCGAGAAGGCGCAGCGGGCCGCCGTCCGGGTGCTCGCGGAGGATGCGCCCGCGTCCGGTCATCGCGGCCGGCACTCGCGCACCGGGGGTGGTTCTCACCGGGGTTGTCATGGTTCCGGCGCCATGTCCCCGCAGGACTGACCGATTCGCACGTACACACCCGCTTGTTTTCAGCCAACTTCCGGAGTGGGTACCCTCCTTGCCGGAATGTCGCCCCAACCCCCCTACCACCAGCGACGACAGACCCCGGGGGGCGTCGTCACCGTATGGGTACTGGCCATGGCCGGACAGCGAGCTTCCCACTCGGGTAGCGGAGTGGAACGCTTGCTGATCGAATGCTTTTCGCCAAGTTGCCAAGTCGACATAGCGCTGCGTGCTGAACTTGTCACGCCGACACCACGGGACGCAGTAGATTCGATCATGTATTTACGGCGGGGGATCCACGTGCAAGGCCGAGGGGAAACGTGCAGGTGCGACCAGACCAAGGAGTCGCGACACCCAAGGGGGGCTTAGCGCCATGAGCCAGGATTCCACCGCCGTCGTCGCGGACGCGGGCCGGAAACTCGCGGGGCGTCGCCGCAGGGAGATCGTCGCGGTGCTGCTGTTCAGCGGCGGGCCGATCTTCGAGAGTTCCATTCCACTTTCCGTGTTCGGCATCGACCGGCAGGACGCGGGAGTTCCACGCTATCGATTGCTCGTGTGCGCCGGGGAGGACGGTCCCCTGCGGACCACCGGCGGACTCGAACTGACCGCGCCGTACGGGTTGGAGGCGATCGCCCGGGCAGGCACGGTCGTCGTTCCCGCCTGGCGCTCCATCACCTCACCGCCGCCGCCGGAGGCGCTCGACGCACTGCGTCTGGCGCACGAGGAGGGGGCCCGAATCGTCGGCCTGTGCACGGGAGCCTTCGTGCTCGCCGCCGCCGGCCTGCTGGACGGGCGGCCCGCGACGACGCACTGGATGTACGCGCCGACGCTGGCCAAGCGCTACCCGTCCGTCCACGTCGATCCGCGCGAGCTGTTCGTCGACGACGGCGACGTGCTCACGTCCGCGGGCACCGCCGCCGGAATCGACCTGTGCCTGCACATCGTGCGTACGGACCACGGCAGTGAGGCGGCCGGGGCACTCGCCCGCCGGCTCGTCGTCCCACCGCGCCGCACGGGCGGCCAGGAGCGCTACCTCGACCGGTCACTGCCCGAGGAGATCGGCGCCGACCCGCTCGCCGAGGTCGTCGCCTGGGCACTGGAGCACCTCCACGAGCAGTTCGACGTGGAGACGCTCGCCGCCCGCGCCTACATGAGCAGGCGGACCTTCGACCGGCGGTTCCGCTCGCTCACCGGCAGTGCGCCGCTCCAGTGGCTGATCACCCAGCGGGTGCTCCAGGCACAGCGGCTGCTGGAGACCTCCGACTACTCGGTCGACGAGGTCGCCGGGCGCTGCGGGTTCCGTTCCCCCGTCGCGCTGCGCGGTCACTTCCGACGGCAGCTGGGGTCCTCCCCCGCCGCCTACCGCTCCGCCTACCGGGCACGCAGGCCGCAGGCCGACGTGTCCCCGGTGTCCCAGCTCTCGGAGGCACCGGTTCCGCACCAGCGCACTCCGCAGCCCCATCGGGCGGCGGCGGCCCTGGCCGCCTCAGGTCCGAGCGTGACGGAGCTGTACGCCCCGGGCCGGGTGCTGCGCGAGCACGCGTAGCGATCAGTACCGGCATCGCCTGACCAAGGTCCCCCACATCGGCCGATCACCAATGTGGGGGACCTTCGGCATAAGGTGGGGCGCATGAACGATCGCATGGTGTGGATCGACTGCGAGATGACCGGGCTCTCGTTGACGGACGACGCACTTATCGAGGTGGCCGCACTGGTCACCGACTCGGAGCTCAACGTGCTCGGCGAAGGCGTGGACATCGTCATCCGCCCGCCGGACGCGGCACTGGAAACCATGCCGGACGTGGTGCGCGAGATGCACACCGCCTCCGGACTGCTCGACGAACTCGCCGCCGGCACCACCCTGGCGGACGCCGAGGCGCAGGTCCTGGCGTACGTGCGCAAGCACGTCAAGGAACCGCGCAAGGCGCCGCTGTGCGGCAATTCGGTCGGCACCGACCGCGGCTTCCTGCTGCGCGACATGTCCGCGCTGGAGAGCTACCTCCACTACCGGATCGTGGACGTGTCCTCGATCAAGGAGCTGGCGCGCCGCTGGTACCCGCGGGCCTACTTCAACAGTCCGCCGAAGAACGGCAACCACAGGGCGCTCGCGGACATCAAGGAGTCCATCGCCGAGCTGCGCTACTACCGCGAGGCGGTCTTCGTCCCGCAGCCCGGGCCCGACTCGGAGACGGCCCGCACCATCGCCGCCAAGTACACGGTGGCCGACGTGTAGCTCCCGGCCCGGCACCTTCCGGGGGCGGGGCACGGGATAAGCGGGGAGCGAGCACCCTCCCGGACCCTGTACCCTTTTCTTCGGCCGGTCGTTCAGCGACCGGGCATGGTGGGTGTAGCTCAGTTGGTAGAGCACCTGGTTGTGGTCCAGGTGGCCGCGGGTTCAAGTCCCGTCACTCACCCTGTGGGAAGGCCCCGGTACGCGAAAGCGGACCGGGGCCTTCTGCGTACCGCCCGCCCGCCCGCTTCCTACGAGGACTCCCGGACGATCAGCTCCGTCGGCAGGACCACCGCCCGCTCCCCGGGCTCCTCGCCCGCGATCGTGGCCAGCAGGACCTGCGCCATGGTCCGGCCCATCTCCTCGATCGGCTGCCGCACGCTGGTCAGCGGCGGGTCCATGTGGCGGGCCACGACGGAGTCGTCGAAGCCGACCAGGGCCACGTCCTGCGGTATCCGGCGGCCGGCCGCGCGCAGCTCCCGCCGGGCGCCCGCCGCCATCACGTCGGAGGCGGCGAAGACCGCGTCCAGTGCGGGGCAGCGCTCCAGCAGCTCGCGCATGGCCCGGCGGCCGCCGTCCTCGGTGAAGTCCCCGGCCGCGATCAGCAGCTCGTCGACGGGGTGGCCGGCTTCGGCCAGGGCCTGCCGGTAGCCGTCGAGGCGACACTGGGCCCCGTACACGTCGAGCGGCCCGGTGATCGTGGCGATGCTGCGCCGGCCGCGCCCGAGGAGGTGGCGTACGGCCTCGGCCGCGCCCCCGAGGTTGTCGGAGTCCACGCTCGGCAGCGGCTCGTCCGCCGAGCGGCGGCCGCTGATCACGGCCGGGATGCCCAGCTCGGCCAGCAGCTCCGGCAGCGGGTCCCCGGCGTGCACCGACACCAGCAGCACCCCGTCGACCCGGTGCCCGGACAGGTACTGGGCGAGGCGGCGGCGTTCCCGGTCGCTGCCCGCCAGGGTGAGCACCAGCTGTACGTCGGTCTCGGAGAGGGTGGCGCCGACTCCGCGCACCACGTCGGAGAAGTAGGGCTCGGAGAAGAAGCGCGACTCCGGCTCGGGGATGACGAGGGCGATGGCGTCGGTGCGGTTGGCGGCGAGGGCGCGGGCGGCGCGGTTCGGCACGTACCCGAGTTCGGCGACGGCGGCCTCGACGGCCGCCCGGGTGCTGTCGCTGACCTTGGACGATCCGTTGATGACCCGGGAGGCGGTGCCCCGCCCGACCCCGGCCCGGACCGCGACCTCTTCCAAGGTCGGCCGTCCCCCACTGCGCCCGTGCCCGTTCATGGCTTCCTCCCGGTTGTGAATCTACCCCTTGACGGCGGTGGGAGCGCTCCCACAGTGTGGCACACGACACTCGGCACGTCCCGTCCTTCAGGGAGGACCCAGATGCGAGCCCGAAGAAACCTTGTCACCGCGGTCGGTGTGATCGGCGCGACCGCCCTGCTTCTCGCAGGGTGCGCGTCGGACCCGGAGCAGAGCCCCAAGGGTGGCGGCGCCACGTCCGCGGCCGGCGCGGGCAAGACGACCCTCACCGTCGGAGTCTTCGGGGCCTTCGGGCTCAAGGAGGCCGGCCTCTACGACGAGTACATGGCGCAGAATCCCGGCATCCGGATCGAGCAGACCTCGATCGAGCGCAACGAGAACTACTACCCGCAGCTCCTCACCCACCTCGGCACCGGCAGCGGGCTCGCCGACATCCAGGCGGTCGAGGTCAACAACATCGCGGAGATCACCGCGACCCAGGCCGACAAGCTCGTCGACCTCGGCAAGACCGCGGGCGTGGACAAGGCCGCGTACCTGCCGTGGAAGTGGGCGCAGGGCACGGCGAGCGCGGCCAAGGGCGGCGCCACCGTCGGCCTCGGCACCGACATAGGTCCGCAGGGCATCTGCTACCGCAAGGACCTCTTCGAGGCGGCCGGGCTGCCCACCGACCGGGCAGCGGTCGGCGCGATGTGGGCGGGCGACTGGAACAAGTACCTGGAGGCGGGCAAGACCTACCAGGCGAAGGCCGGCGACGGGAAGGCCTTCGTGGACTCGGCGTCGGGCGTGATGGCGGCGGTCACCGGGAGCAGCGGCCAGCGGTTCTACGACGAACAGGGCAAGGTCGTCTACAAGACCAACCCGGCGGTGCGCGGCGCCTTCGACCTGGCGGCGCGGTTCGCGACCGAGGGACTGAGCGCCAAACTCCAGCAGTTCACCCCGACGTGGGACCAGGGCTTCTCCAACGGGTCCTTCGCCACCATCTCCTGCCCGGCCTGGATGCTCGGCTACATCCAGGACAAGGCGGGACCGGCGGCCAAGGACAAGTGGGACGTGGCGGCGGCGCCGAAGGCCGGCAACTGGGGCGGCTCCTTCCTCGTCGTGCCGAAGGCGGGCAAGCACGCCGAGGAGGCGGCCAAGCTGGCCGCGTGGCTGACGGCTCCGGCGCAGCAGGTCCGGCTGTTCGAGAAGCGGGGCAGTTTCCCGAGCGCGAGCGCCACGTACAAGCTGCCGGCGGTGTCGGGCGCGCAGCACCCGTACTTCGGCGGAGCCCCGATCGGTGAGATCTTCTCGCAGGCGGCGGAGGGCGTGCCGGTGACGGTGCTCGGCCCGAAGGACCTGGTCATCGCGCAGAACCTGGCGGACATCGGGATGCTCCAGGTCGACCAGAAGGGCCGCAGCGCGCAGGAGGGCTGGGAAGCCGCGGTGAAGGCCATCGACAACGCCCTGGACCAGTGAGGTTCCTGTGACGGACAAGTCTGCCGTCGCCCTGTCCCCCTCCTCCTCCCGCCCCGTGCGGAAGGGGGAGGGGGCCGGGGCCGGGGGCACAGGCTCCGGGCGGGGCCAGGTGTGGCGCTCACGCCGCTACCGGTGGGACCTGCGCGGGAGCCCGTACGCCTTCGTGGCGCCCTTCTTCCTCTTCTTCGCCGCCTTCGGGCTCTTCCCGCTCCTGTACACGGGGTGGGCGGCGCTGCACCAGGTGGAGCTGACCGATCCGGACAGCATGACGTGGGTGGGGCTGAAGAACTTCACCCGGCTGTGGGGCGACGAGTTCTTCTGGAACGCGCTGCGCAACACCGTCACCATCGGGCTGCTGTCCACGGTGCCGCAGCTGCTGATCGCGCTGGGGCTCGCGCACCTGCTCAACTACAAGATGCGCGCCTCGGCCTTCTTCCGGGTGGCGGTGCTCACCCCGTACGCGACCTCCGTGGCCGCGGCCACGCTCGTCTTCGTGCTGCTCTTCGGCCGGGACTACGGGATGGTCAACTGGGCGCTGTCGGCCGTCGGCTTCCACCCGGTGGACTGGCAGAACGGCACCTTCGCCTCCCAGCTGGCGGTCTCCACGATCGTGGTGTGGCGGTGGACCGGCTACAACGCGCTGATCTACCTGGCGGCCATGCAGGCCATACCGGGCGAGCTGTACGAGTCCGCCGCGCTGGACGGGGCCTCGCGGTGGCAGCAGTTCGTCCATGTGACGGTGCCCTCGCTGAAGCCGACGATCTTCTTCACCTGTGTCGTGTCGACCATCGGGGCCACCCAGCTGTTCGGCGAGCCGCTGCTGTTCAACGGAGGGGCGGGCGCCACGGGCGGCTCGGACCACCAGTTCCAGACCCTGGGGCTGTACCTGTACGAGCAGGGCTGGGTGAATCTGCACCTCGGGCGGGCCTCGGCCATCGCCTGGGCGATGTTCCTGATCCTGCTGCTGATCGCGGGCGCCGCCCGGCTGCTGCGCGGACGGGGGGCTTCACGATGAAATCCCTGCGCGCGGGCCGGCTGACGTACGTCGTCCTCGGCATCTTCACCGTCGGATCCCTCTTCCCGCTGGTGTGGACGGCGATCGCGGCCTCCCGGAGCAATACCCGGCTGGCGCAGACCCCGCCGCCGTTCTGGTTCGGCGGGAACCTGGGCCGCAACCTGTCGGCCGCCTGGACCGACGCCAACATGGGCACGGCCCTGCTGAACACGGTCGTGGTCGCCGGTACGGTCGCCGCCGGCACGGTGGTGTTCTCCACGCTGGCGGGCTTCGCCTTCGCCAAGCTGCGCTTCCGGGGACGGGGCGTGCTGCTGTCGCTGGTCATCGGGACGATGCTGATCCCGCCGCAGCTGAGCGTGGTCCCGCTGTACATGCTGATCGCGGAGCTGTCCTGGACCGACCGGCTCCAGGCCGTGATCCTGCCGTCCCTGGTCTCCGCCTTCGGGGTCTTCTTCATGCGGCAGTACCTGGAGCAGGCGCTGCCGATGGAGCTGGTGGAGGCGGCCCGGACGGACGGGGCGAGTTCGCTGCGGATCGTCTGGCACGTGGTCTTCCCGGTGGCCCGCCCGGCGATGGCGGTGCTCGGGATGCTGACCTTCGTGATGGCGTGGAACGACTTCTTCTGGCCGATCGTCGCGCTGACCCAGAACGGCAGCCCGACGGTGCAGGTGGCCCTGACGGGGCTGGGCCGGGGCTACATCCCCGACCAGTCCGTGATCATGGCGGGCGCGCTGCTGGGCACGCTCCCGCTGCTGCTGGTTTTCGTCATCTTCGGCCGCCAGATCGTGGGCGGCATCATGCAGGGCGCGGTGAAGGGATGAGGGACGTGACGAGTTCGGCCAATGCAACCCGTACCACCCATGCGACGAGCACGACGAGCGCGGCGAGCACGACGACGGACGGCACGCGCTTCCCCGAGGGCTTCCTCTGGGGCGCGGCCACGGCCGCCTTCCAGATCGAGGGCGGGGCGGAGCTGCGGGAGCCGTCGATCTGGGACACCTTCTGCCGTACGCCGGGCAAGGTGCACGGCGGTGACACGGGCGACGTGGCCGTGGACCACCTGCGGCTGTGGCGGGAGGACGTCCGGCTGATGGCGGAACTCGGGCTCGGGGCCTACCGGTTCTCGGTGTCCTGGCCCCGGGTGCTGTCCGGCGGGATCGGCTTCTACGACGCGCTCGTGGACGAGCTGCTCGCGCACGGGATCCAGCCCTGCGCGACCCTCTACCACTGGGACCTGCCGCAGAAGCTGGAGACCGCCGGAGGCTGGCCCGAGCGGGAGACGGCGTACGCCTTCGCCGACTACACCTCGCGGGTCGCCGACACCCTGGGCGACCGGGTGGGGCTCTGGACCACGCTCAACGAGCCGTGGTGCAGCGCCTTCCTCGGCTACGGCTCCGGGGTCCATGCCCCCGGCCGCACCTCCCCGGCCGACTCCCTGCGCGCCGCCCACCACCTGAACCTGGCCCACGGCCTGGCGGCGGCGGCCCTGCCCTCCTCGGCCAAGGTCGGCATCGCGCTCAACCCGAGCGCGGTTCGGCCACTGACCGACTCGGCGGCCGACCTGGACGCCCAGCGCCGTGTCGACGCCCTGGCGAACCGGGTCTTCACCGGCCCTCTGCTGCACGGCGCCTATCCCGAAGACCTCCTCTCGGACACCGCGTCCCTCACCGACTGGTCCTTCGTCCGCCCGGGTGACGAGGCACTGATCCACCAGCCGCTCGGCTACCTGGGGGTGAACTACTACACCCCGGCGCTCGTCTCGGTCTCCCCCGGCGGCCCCCGTGCCGACGGGCACGGTTCCTCCGGCCACTCCCCCTGGCCGGCGGCGGACGACATCGCCTTCCACCAGCCGCCGGGCGAACGGACCGACATGGACTGGTCGATCGACCCGACCGGCCTCTACGACCTGCTGACCCGCTTCAGCCGCGAGGCACCGGGCCTGCCCCTGATGGTCACCGAGAACGGAGCCGCGTACGCCCCCGACCTGGACGACCCGCAGCGCATCGACTACCTGCGCGAGCACCTGTCGGCCATCCACCGCGCGATCGCGGACGGCGCCCCGGTGGAGGGCTACTTCCTCTGGTCGCTCATGGACAACTTCGAGTGGGCCTACGGCTACAGCAAGCGCTTCGGCATCGTGCACGTCGACTACGCGACCCAGACCCGCACCCCCCGCTCCAGCGCCCACTGGTATGCCCAGCTGGCCCGGACGGGGGCTTTCTGACGCTCTGAACACCCCCTTGTAGATTCGCCCCATGCCCCGCACCACACCCCCGCGCCCGCTGGACGTCGAGTCCCTCTTCCCCGAACTGGCCGCCCACCGGCGCACGGCGACCCGGCTGCATCCCCGCACCGGGTCGCCCGGGGTCCGCGACAGCCACATCGGCGGTCCGCTGCTGTGGCCGGCCGACGAACCCTGGCCGGTGTGCGAGGCACCGCACACCTCCGCCCCCCAAACCGACGCCCCGCACGGCACCGGCCCGGTGCCGCTCCTCGCCGTGGCACAGCTCCGCCGCCGGGACGTCCCCGACCTGCCCGCCGGCCCGGACGGCTGTGATCTGCTCCAGATGCTCTGGTGCCCCTTCGACGCCCACGGGCCCACGGGGTACGGCATGTACGTGCACCTGAGGTGGCGCAGCGCGGCCGAGGTCCGTGAGGTCCTGACGGTTCAGCCGGCACCCCGGACGGTCGGCTTCGACGGATACGTGTCCTCCCCGTGTGTGCTCCACCCGGAGCGGGTCTCCGAGTACCCGTACATCGAACTGCTGCCGGGGTCTCTCGGTGAACGCGTCGAGGAGTGGGAGGACGCCCAGGAGGAGGCGGCGTACGAGGCCGAGCAGGCGGGCGGGGACGGCCATGCCCTGCCGAGCTATCAGAGTGACCTGTCTCTCGCCCCGGGCTGGAAGGCCGGCGGCCACCCCGCGTGGAACGTCACCGGACCGGGAACGGTGGACTGCCGCGTCTGCGGCCGTGCGATGGAGCTGTTCCTGACGGTCGACTCGCGCGAGTGGCGGGCCGACAGCAGGAGCTGGATCCCGCTGGAGGACGGTCCGGACACTCCCACGGGGGTGGTCGTCGGCAACCACGGCAAGCTGAACATCTTCGCCTGCCCCGAAGACCCGGCCCACCCGCACGAGTTCAGCGTGCAGTGACCTCGGCACGGGCGAAATCGGCGGCGTGGTCCTCGGCCCAGGTTTCGAAGGAGCGGGCCGGATGGCCGGTGAGCTGCTCGACGGCGTCGGTGATCTCGACGGGCAGCCCCTCGGAGGCGGCCCAGTAGTCGAGGAGCGCGTCGGCGTACGGGCCGGGTATGTAGCCGTCCACCTCGGCCTTCCACTGCTCGGCGGTGACTCTCTCGCAGCGTATCGGCCGGCCGAGGAGGGAGCCGAGTATCGCGAGCTGTGTCGCGAAGGTCAGCGACTGCGGGCCGGTCAGGGTGTACGCGCGGCCGGCGAGGGAGGGCTCCGTCAGGACGGCGAGGGCGGCCTCGGCGACATCGGTCTCGTGCACCGGGTCGCAGAAGGAGCCGGGGAAGGGCAGGCGGACCGGGCGACCGGACTTCAGGGACCAGGCCCAGCCCAGGGCGTTGCTCGCGAAGGAGCCGGGCCGCAGAAGGGTGCTGCGCAGCGGGGAGGTCAACAGGGCCTCTTCCACGGCGAGGTGACCGGCCGACAGCGGGTTCGCGGCGGGGTCGGGGCCGAGCACCGAGGAGGAGGACAGGAGCACCACGTGCTCCACCCCGGCGGTGACGGCCTCCTTGACGAAGGTGTCCACGGCGGCGGCCTCGGCATAGAGGAAGACGGAGCGGACTCCGGCCAAGGCCTCGGGAAAGGTGGCGGGGTCGGTGAGGTCGCAGTGGACGGTGCCGGGACTGTCCGGGGACCTGGAAGCCTGCCGGTGCGGGATACCGCGGGCCGTCAGGAGGGCAGACAGGCTGCGGGCGACGGCGCCGCGGGCGCCGGTGACAAGGATCGACATGGTGGTGCTCCTCTTCTACGCATTCGGCTACTACGAGTAGGATGGACACTCGACGCAGATTCTGTGCCATACATTCTCTGCGTTACACAGATAAATCTGGAGCATGGAGAAGCCGATGTCAACCGATTCCCCTCGTTCGGGTGAGTGGAGCCGCGCCGAGCTGCTCGCGCGCATCGTCACCGAGAGCCAGCGGCACTACGCCGGCTACTCCCTCTTCAACCAGGCCCTGGCCGATCACGTCGGCCTGCACCCCACCGACATGCAGTGCGTCGCGCTCCTCGACCTGGAGCCCGCACCCGTCACCACCGGGGAGATCGCCCGACTCACCGGCCTGACCTCGGGCTCCGCCACCCGCCTCGTCGACCGTCTGGTCAAGGCCGGCATCGTCGAGCGGCAGTCCGACCCGCACGACCGCCGCCGCTCCCTCGTCGCCCTCGCGCCCTCGGCCCGCGAGCGGCTCAACACCGCCTGGGACACGCCCGGCCGGGCCTTCGGCGCCGTGCTGGACCGCTATTCCGACGCCGAGCTGGCCGTCATCACCGACTACCTGCACCGCGCAGCCGAGGTCGGCCGGGCCCAGGCCGAGCGGCTGAACTCCGGCGCCGACTCCACGAAACCCGCGTGACCACCTCCTGATCAGGGACTTCCGAGCCGGTCATTCCTCCGCTAGCGTCCCGCGCCAAAGGGCAACGACGCGCGCCGGAGACACGGGAGGGGCGGCGTGCGGCTGGAGGTTGCCCGCATGCCCAGTTCCACCGCCGGACCCACCGCCGGACCCACCGCCGGCTTCCGCGGAGTCTTCGCCCTCGGCGGCGCCGCCCTGCCCGTCTACGCGTTCCTCGCCCGGCTGCCCGCCGCGCTCTGCCCCATCGGAACGCTCCTGCTCATCAACCAGCGCGACGGCATCGGTGACGCCGGCACCGTCGCCGCCGCGCTATGGCTGGGCCAGGCCCTCGGCGGCCCGGTCATCGGCCGGCTCGCCGACCGTCGCGGCCACCGCCCGGTCCTGCTCGCCGCCTGCGCCGCGAACGCCGCGGTGCTGTTCGCCCTCGTGGCCGCCGTCCTCGGCGGGCTGCCACTGGCCGCCCGGATGGTCCTCGCCGTCGCGGCCGGGCTCACCGTCCCGCAGGTCGGTCCGCTGGCGCGGGCCCGCTGGGCGCGCCTCGCCGGGGACGACAAGGCCCTGCTGGGCTCCGCCCTGTCCTTCGACACCACCCTGGACGAGGTGGGGTTCATGGTCGGCCCCGCGCTGGCCGGAATCCTGGCGGTGACCGTGCACCCCGCCTCGGCGCTGGTCCTCGCGGGCGGCCTGATCCTGGTGTTCGGGACCCTGTTCGCCCTCCACCCCACCGCTCCCGCGCCGGTCGGGGCGGCGAAGGGCGCGCGGGTCGGCGTACGGCGGCCCGCCGTACGGCTGTGGTCGCCCGGACTGGCCCTGCTGTTCGCCATGGCCGTGCTCCAGGGCGCGGCGTGGAGCGGAGCCAATACGGGCGTCAACGCACTCGCCGATTCCCTGGGCGAGCCCGGCGCGGCCGGGCTGGTCTGGGCGGCCATGGCCGTGACCAGCTCCCTCGCGGGTTTCGTGACCGTGGCCCGGCCCGGATCGGCGGACCTGACGGTGCGGCTGCGGTGGACGATCGCCGCCCAGGCGGTGCTGACGCTGCCCCTGCTGGCGGTGTCGGGGCTGTGGGGCGCCGCCCTCGCCGTCGCCGGGATCGGGCTGGCCGTCGCCCCGCACCTGATCGCGCTGTTCGGGCTGGTGGAACGGGCCGGCCCGGCGGAGCGGATGGGCGAGGCCATGACCGTACTGGGCAGCGGCCTGATCCTCGGTCAGGCGGCCGCAGCGGCGGTCGCGGGGCCGCTGGCGGCGGCGTACGGGTACCGGGCGGCGTTCGTCGTGTCGTGCGCGGCCGCCGTCGCTTCCGCCGTCCTGGCGGTGGCGGCTTCCGGCCGGATCCGGTTCGCCGCCGCCACCCTGTCCACCGTCGCCGCTACGCGGACTTCAGCGCCGCCAGCCCCTTCGCCAGGTCCTCGGCGTTCATGACCGGGCTGATGTCGACCTCGGCGTTGAACTGCATGAACAGGTCCTCCAGCAGCGGCGGCATCTGCGAACTGTCCTGCATGTCGAAGACCATCCAGCAGGACCGCACACCCGCGTCCGGCGCGAAGTAGGCCGCCTCCGGCTTGACCGTGTCCATCAGCTTCTTGATCGCCTGGGGCAGAGCCCCGGACTTTTGGCCCTCGTTGGCGGCGGGGGTGTCCAGGTGGGCGCGGAGCATGACTCTCATGCGTGACTCCTTCCGTCAGAGCCACCCTCCGGGCGGGGCGGGGACGCTGCAACATCTGCGCCCCCGTCCGTGCCGACCCTGACAGGGCCTAGTCCAGGATCCCCAGGTCGTACAGGAGCTGATAGCGGGTCGGATCGTCCGGCAGGAAGAAGTGGAAGCCCTCCTCGAAGAAGACGGCCACGAGGTTGACGGCGAGGACCAGGCCGAGGAAGCCCAGCGTGATCGTGCCGACCGTGCGCAGCGGCCCCGGTCCGGTCGCCGGAACCGAGCGGTCCGCAGTCGAGTGGGCGAAGGCCAGGACGACACCGACGGCGACGACCGAGGCCTGGAAGAGGATCCACGCCCATACGTACAGGTGCAGTCCGAACACCTCGCTCCCGTACCCCTTGTCCCCCGGCAGGATGTGCAGCGTCGTCTGCCGCCACGACGCGAAGGAGCCCGCGATCACCGCGACCAGGGCCAGCCCCCAGCCCGTCATGTAGTCGCGGCCGGTCACCACGCCGCGCACCAGCGCCGTACGGACGATGTACGCCGCGCCCATCGCGGCCAGCAGCATGCACATCCGCTGCACGATGCAGAGCGGGCAGGGGTACTCCCACAGCCCGAACTGGTAGAAGAGGCCCCCGCAGACGACACCCGTCCAGCCGATGGCGAAGAAGCAGGCGAACCAGTACTGGACCCGCCCGAGCAGCCCGCCCGTCGGCGGGGCGTCCGGGAGGAGGCTGCTCATCGCGGCCACGGCGTCAGTAGTTCAGGGTGAGGGCGAGACTGCTGGTGACGTGGTGCGCCATCAGCAGGATCACGGCGACGAGCATGATCCACCAGGCGCCGAGCACCACGGTCCGGGACGTGTCCCGGTACATGGCGATCAGGGTGGCGAGGAGGCCGCCGAAGATGAGGGTGTCCATGGGCCGGACCGTACCGACCTGCGGACATCCCCCCCGCGAGGCGCGCCCCCCGAGTACATCGGTTGCCCGCCCCGGCCGTACGTCAGTCTCCCGGCCGCTTGCGCCGGCCACGCCGTACGTCAGTCGCCCCGCCGCTTGCGCCGGCCACGCCGGGCGCCCGTCCCGCGCTCGCCGCCCCGGGCCCGGTCGTCCAGCGCGATCCACACCCGTACCTCGGTCCCGCCGAGTACCGAGCGCCCCAGGCGTACGTCACCGCCGGTCGACTCCGCGACCCGCCGCACGATGTCCAGGCCGAGCCCCGTCGAGCCGTCCCGGCCGCCGTCGTTGCCGCGCCGCAGCGCCGCGTCCGGGTCGGCGATGCCCGGGCCCGCGTCCGAGACGAGGACGATGACGGCGCCCCCGGCGTCGTGCACGTCCACCGCGAAGGGGGTGCCCTCGGGGGTGTGCCGGAAGACGTTGCCGAGCATGGCGTCGAGGGCCGCCGCCAGCTCGGGGCGGGCCACGGGGATGCGTACGGTGCGCTCCACGCCCGCGAGCCGGACCTCGCGGCCCTCGTCCTCGGCGAGCGCCGCCCAGAAGGCCATCCGGTCGCGGATCACCTCGGAGGCGTCACAGCCCGCGCCCGGGCCCGGACCGGCACCCGCGCCGACCGGGCCGGTGGCCGGTCGCTGTTCGCGGGCGGTACGGATGATCGTGTCGACCTCCCGTTCCAGCTGTTCCACCGCCGCCCGCGTGTGCTCGGCGGCCGGACCGTCCCCGAGCGAGGCCGCGTTGAGCCGCAGCACCGTCAGCGGCGTCCGCAGCCGGTGCGAGAGGTCGGCGGCCAGTTCCCGCTCGTTGGCGAGGAGTTCCACGACCTGGTCGGCCATCGAGTTGAACGCGACGGCCGCCGAGCGGAGTTCCTTCGGGCCCTCCTCGGGCACCCGCGCCCCGAGCCGCCCCTCCCCCAGCTGGTGCGCGGCTTCCGCGAGCCGCTCGGCGGGCCGTACGAGGCGTGCGCCGAGCCGGTCCGCGACCGCCACCGAGCCGACGATCAGGGCGAGCCCGACGCCGGCGAGGACCACCCAGGCGGTGGCGACGCCGTTGCTGACCTCGCTCTCCGGTACGAGGATCTCCACCACCGCGATGTCCCCGGACCCGAGCGCGGTGGGCTGGAGCAGCGCCGAGCCTCCGCCCGCCACCTCGGCGGTCGTCGCCCGACCGAGGCTGCGGGTCTCGGCCACCGCGTGCGCGCCCGCCCAGCCCTCGCCGATGTCCACGGCGGCGGCTCCGCCGATGGCGGGCACGTGGACGGCCATCCGCCGGGCGGCGCCCATCGCGGTCGACTCCACGGCCTTGCGCAGCTGCACCGGATCGGTGGTGATGGACAGGGTCGGCCCCATGGTGGCGGCCTGCCGTTCGGCGTTGGAGAAGGCGCGGTCGCTGGCCATCTCCTGCACCACCAGCCCCAGCGGCACGGCGAAGGCCACGACGACCATGACGGTGACCGCGAGGCACACCTTGACCAGCGCCCATCTCACGCGGGGGGCTCCAGCTTGACTCCCACTCCCCGCAACGTGTGGAGGTAGCGCGGGCTGGCGGCGGTCTCGCCGAGCTTGCGGCGCAGCCAGGACAGGTGCACGTCGATGGTCTGGTCGTCGCCGTACGACTGCTGCCAGACCTCGGCCAGCAGCTCGCGCCGGGCCACGACCACGCCGGGGCGCCCGGCGAGGAAGGCCAGGAGGTCGAACTCCCGCCGGGTGAGGTCCAGGACGGCCCCGTCCAGCTCGGCCTGGCGGCGCAGCGGGTCGATGGCCAGTCCGCCGACCCGCAGCACGCGCGAGGGCGGTTCGGCCCCGGCGGCCTGGGAACGGCGCAGGACGGCGGCCATCCGGGCGGAGAGGTGCTCCACGGAGAACGGTTTCGTCAGGTAGTCGTCGGCGCCGTCGTTGAGCAGCCGGACGATCTCGGCCTCGTCGTCGCGCGCGGTGGCGATGATGACCGGCACGTCGGTGATGCCGCGCAGCATCTTCAGCGCCTCCGACCCGTCGAGGTCGGGCAGGCCGAGGTCCAGGATCACCACGTCGAAGCGGTGGTGGGCGACTTCGCGCAGGGCCTCCAGGGCCGTGCCGACGCTCCGCACGGTGTGGGAGGCCTCGCTCAGGTGCCGGATGAGGGCGGAACGTACGAACTGGTCGTCCTCGACCACGAGCACACTAGCCATGGCCGCACGGTAGTCCATTGGGGGGACCCCGGGAGGTGCCGGGGCGGCTCTGTGACCGGTGGTGCAGTATGTGCCCTGATGCGACGAGGACTGGTACATGCCCTGGCCTGGCTCCTGGCGACCGCCGCGGCCGTGACACTGTCGTGGTGGGGCGTGCACACCGTCATGTCCGGGACGGCCTACGATCCTCCGCTCGCCGTTCCGCTCACCACCGTGCCGCTGGCCTCCTCGACGCAGCACCCGGATCCGCCGCCGCCTTCCCCCGACCCCGGCCCGTCCGCCTCCGCGTCCCCGTCCGCATCGCCGTCAGCGACCCCGTCCCCGTCGGCCCCGGCCGCGAAACCGAAGTCCGCGTCACCGCCCACCCCTCCCCCGCCCCCGGAGCCGGGCGAGAGCGCGGCGGGGAACGTGAAGGGGTACTCGGTCTCGGGCGGCCGGGTCGTCCTCGACCTCGGTCCCTCCTCGGCCGAGCTGGTCTCGGCGACCCCGGAGGCCGGCTGGCGGATGCAGGTGTGGAAGCAGGACTTCTGGATCCGGGTCACCTTCACCCGCGACGGCCGCGAGGTATCGGTCTTCTGCACCTGGCACGACCACCCGCCGCTGGTCCAGGTGGATGAAAGATAGCGGCCTGAGCTGCGCGCTTTCACTACTGATCCATACCGGACCTAGCAGAACACCGACGGCGGCGGCGCCGGTGAAGCCACCGCCGAGGCGTCCGCGACGGCGGGGGCTCCGCCCGTGAAGTCCGCCAGCGCCCGACCGTGTTCCACGCGCCCGGGATGCGGGTCGCTCGCCACCCGCCGGGTGAACTCCGCGACCGGCAGGTCCCGGTCGGCGGCGACGAGCACCGCGTTGCCGAAGCGCTTCCCCCGCCACACCACCGGGTCGGCCGCCAGCGCCAGCTCCGTGAACCGCGACGCGGCGGTGGCGATCTGGCTCCGCAGGTGGGTCAGCGGCGGACCGTCCGCGAGGTTGGCCACGTACCAGCCGGTGGGCGCGAGGGCACGGCGTACGTCGTCCAGGAACTCGGTGCTGGTCAGGTGCGCCGGGGTGCGCGCGCCGCTGAACACGTCCGCGACGATCAGGTCCGCCCAGCCGTCCGGCACCTTGGCCAGGCCCTCCCGCGCGTCCACGGCGCGTACGCGGATCCGCGCCTGGGGGTCGAGCGGCAGGTGTTCGCGTACGAAGGCCACGAGCGCGGCGTCGATCTCCACGATCTGCTGCGTGGAGCGGGGGCGGGAGGCGGCCGTGTAGCGGGCGAGGGTGAAGGCGCCGCCGCCCAGGTGCACCACGTTCAGCGGCTGGCGGGCGGGTGCGATCAGGTCGATCAGGTGGCCGATCCGGCGCTGGTAGGCGAAGTCCAGGTGTCCGGGGTCGTCCAGGTCCACGTGCGACTGGGGCGCGCCGTCGATCAGCAGGGTCCAGGCACGCGAGCGTTCGCGGTCCGGGGTCAGCTCCGCCTGGCCGCCGCCCACCTGCCCGACGACGGGCTCGGCGCCGCCGCCCCGGCCGCCGCCACCGCTGCCGCCCTTGCCCTTACGTTTACCTGCCACGCCACCATTATGGCTGGTCAGCGCATCAGCGGCAGTTGTCGGCCGCCTCGATCAGCCGGGCTGCCTCGCCGAGCGCCGCGCGCAGCACCTCGGGATCGGTGACCGGCCCCACGGCCTCGGGCGGCAGCAGCCAGCTGGTGGGTCCCGCGGTGGGGGAGGCCGCGTCGCCGAAGCGCATGCCGCGTCCGTCGGTGTGCGTACAGGCGCTGCCGGGCAGGTCCCAGGCGTCGGCGGTGCCGGGCGGGACGAGGAATCCGAGGGTGCCGCCGGAGCCGTCGTGCAGCACCGGGCCGACGCCTGGGGTGGCGTGGCCGGCTCCGCGGCGGATGATGTCCACCGCCTCCAGGCCCTGCCGGGCGGGCACGGTCACCAGATCCAGGTCCGGGGTCCCGCCGGGCTCGGGGGCAGTGTTCGTTGCAGTACTGTCCATGCCGGCCTCCACCAAGGGAACCCCTCCTCGATCCGTATCCGCATGGGTTCAACGCACGGGAACGTCAACAGGTGCGGCGGCAAGACGCCGCAAAGGATGGCAGTTCATGGCGGATCGCGGGTGAGATATCCCTTTTGTAGCCAAACACCGCGTGAACCGGCCGTCTCCGGCGGTACGTTCATGCGCGCCGGAGCCCCGCACGTTCATGCGCGCCGGAGCCCCGCTCCGGCCGATGCGACTGTCCAGAGAGGCCACGTCCGTCACACGCTCCCCGGCCTGGAAGGCCGGAGCCTGCCCTCGGTCGAGGGTCGAGCTTTGTGTGTCCAGCACCAGCCAACAACAAGAAGGAGGTGACCAGTTGGCTACGTTTCACGTACGACAGAAGACCGACCGAGCTGTGCTTCCTCAGCAGCTTGCTCTCGAATTCGAGTCAGCAGACAACCCTGGGAGCAGGGACGAAACGGGGCTCGAAGGCCGTAAGGCGCCGGGCGTGGAACATGTGCGAGAGGAGACCACTACCGCTTCACCTGGCGGTGGTGGCGTCACCCCCGCGCCCCCGTCTGGGGCAGGGGAGGAGCCGCGTGAGCGGCACCCCAGCGTGTTCGTGCTCGACAAGCACGGGCACCCGCTCCAGCCCACCACGCCCGCGAGGGCGCGCAAGCTCCTCAAGAAGGGCCGGGCAGTCGTTGCCCGGCGTACACCGTTCGTGATCCGGTTGAAGGACCGCACGGTCTCCGAGTCGGAGGTGGATGGTGTGGAAGTCGGGATCGATCCCGGCAGCAAGTACACCGGGATCGCCGTGTTCACCGCGCGGGCTGGTGAGCGGCGGGCCAGGTTCGCGGTCCAGCTCGACCACCGGGGCGCGACCATCCGTAAGAAGATGGAGCAGCGTGCCGCCTACCGCAGGGGCCGCCGCTCGCGGAACCTGCGCTACCGGGCCCCTCGCTTCTCCAACCGCACCCGGCCGGGGGGCTGGCTCGCCCCATCCCTGGCGCACCGGGTCGTGACCACCACGAGCTGGGTGGACCGGCTCGCAGGCTGGGCTCCGGTGCGGGCGGTGCATGTGGAGCGGGTCGCGTTCGACACCCACGCCATCTCCGCAGGGAAGCCACTGGAGGCCGCGGAGTACCAGCACGGCACCTTGCACGGTATGGAGGCCCGCGAATACCTCCTCGCGAAGTGGGGACGGGCCTGCGCCTACTGCGGCACCACGGGCGTGCCCCTCAACATCGACCACATCCAACCCCGCAGACGGCTACGCCTACACCACCCGCCCAGAAGGCGAGATCACACGTTGACCGCACGTGTAACGGCGATCCGCCTGGCGGCGAATCGCCGCACCCTGCCCTGCTCCGCAGGAGCTTCGTTCACCTCCGCCCCATAGGACGGAGTACCCACGAAGGGAACCCGATGGCGGCGTCCCCCCACTCACCCAACTCCTCCTTCCGCCGGCTGCGCGGACAGCACTCGCCGGCCGAGTTCGCGGCCCTGGTACGCCGGGCCGCACGGGAGATCGGCGAAACGGTTTCCTGCGACGCCCGTTACATCGGCCGGGTCGAGTCGGGGGAGATCCGCTGCCCCAACTACGCCTACGAGCGGGTCTTCCTCCACATGTTCCCCGGCCTGGCCCTGGCCGACCTCGGTTTCTCCCCCCGCGAGGCGGTGCGCGGGAGGTCCGCGCAGCGCGCCGTCCCGGCGCAGCCCGTCTTCGCCCACCTCGTCCACCGTTCCAAGGAGAGCGACGTGCTGCGTCGCGCGTTCATGGCGGGCGGCTCCGCGACCGTGGCGGCCGCGACGCTCGGCCTCACCCTGCTCGGCGACACGCGCCGGCTCCCGTCCCGCGCCGGCGAGGCCGAGGCCGCCGCCGTCGAGGACGCCGTACGCCAGATCCGGCTGCTGGACGACCGGCACGGCGCCGACGCCCTCTACCGGCGGGCGGCGGAACCCCTGCGCACCGCCTACGCGTTGCTCGACGCGGGCGCCACCCGGCAGTCCACCGAGGACCGGCTGCACGCGGGCGCCGGGGAACTGGCCGTCTCCGTGGGCTGGCTGGCCCACGACTCGGGCCGCTTCGACGACGCCCGCTCCCACTACGGGGAGGCGCTGGCCACCGCCCGGGTGTCGGGGGACGCGGCCCTGGAGGCGCACGCCTTCAGCAACATGGCCTTCCTGGCCCGGGACTGCGGTCGCCCGCGCGAGTCCGTACGGGCGGCCCAGGCGGGCCGGCGCGCGGCCCGCTCGCTCGGCTCCCCGCGGCTGCTGGCCCTGCTGGCGCTGCGGGAGGCGGGCGGCTGGTCGGGGCTCGCCGACCGCAAGGCCTGCGAGGAGGCGCTGACCCGCGCGCACACGGAGTTCGCCCGGGGTGCGTCGGGAGCCGACCCCGAGTGGATGTCCTTCTTCGGCGAGGCCGAGCTGGAGTACCTGGAGGCACGGTGCTGGTCGGCGCTCGGCGAGCACGCCCGCGCGGCCCGGCACGCCCGGCGCGCGGCGGACCTCCAGGACCCGCACTTCGCGCGGAACGTCGCCCTCTACACGGCCGAGCTCGCCGACGACCTGGCCCACGCGGGAGCGCCCGACGAGGCCGCCTGGGCGGGCGGGCGGGTGCTGGACCTGCTCGGCGAGGTCCAGTCGACCCGGATCCGGTCGGTGCTCGCCGGGACGGCCCGCACCCTGGTCCCGCATCAGCGTTCCCCGCGCGTGGGCGCCTTCCTGACCCGGCACGCGACGGTCTGAACCGCGGCGCGGGCCGGCTCCGGCGCTCCGCCTCCCCTAGCCGTCTATCCGTCTATCCGTCTATCCGTCTATCCGTCCAGGTGTCCCGTGTCGTTCCAGCGCTCCAGCGCGGGGGCCCCATAGGCCCAGCCCAGCACCGACAGCGAGGTGGGGTCCAGCCGGATGCGGGCGCCGAAGGAGGCCTCGAAGCCGAGCCAGCGGGCGGCGAGCGTACGCAGGATGTGGCCGTGGGCGAAGACCAGGACGTCGCGCTCGGCCGAGCGGGCCCAGGTGACGACCTCGTCCGCGCGGGCCGCGACATCGGCGACGGATTCGCCGCCGGGAACCCCGTCGCGCCAGATCAGCCAGCCCGGCCGGACCGCCTGGATCTCGGCCGGGGTCATGCCCTCGTAGTCGCCGTAGTCCCACTCCATGAGGGTGTCCCAGGGCTCGGCCTGGACCCCGAAGCCCGCCAGGGCGCAGCTCTCGCTCGCGCGGACCAGGGGGCTGGTGCGCACCTCCAGGCCGCGCAGGTTCGCCCAGGGTTCGCGGGCCAGCCGCTCGCCGAGCTGCTTCGCACCCCGCTTGCCCTCCTCCAGCAGCGGCACGTCCGTGCGTCCGGTGTGCTTGCCGAGCTGGGACCACGCCGTCTGGCCGTGGCGGGCCAGCAGGATGCGGGGGGCCATGTGAATTTCTCCCGGTCCATGAGGGTTCGTCGGCGATTCCGTCGTCCGTCCATCATCCACGACGTGAACACGGGCCCGCGGAGCACCCGGTGCGCAGCAGTCGGCAACCAGTCCGCAGCCGTCGGCAACCGGCCCGCAACCGGCCCGTTTCCGCGGTAAGTCCACGATTGTCAGTGGCGGATGGGACACTTCCGCCCGTGAGCTCCTACCCGCCCAGCGGCCACCCGCAGACCACACCGCAGACGACGACACTGCGGCAGCGGCTCGCCGACCTGCGCGGCCCCGCCGTGCCGCCCCGCCCGCTCGACGCCCGGGCCCTCGCCGCGCTCGCCGCCAACCCCGGCTGCGGCAGACGGGCCCTGCTCGACGGCGCCGGTGTGGACAAGACCGCTCTGGCGGCGGCCCTCGGCTCGCCCGCCCCCTTCGGGCAGTCGCAGTTCGCGATCATCCGCGGCAACTCCTTCGAGGCCCGGGCCAAGGGCGACGGCGGAGCCGAACTGCTGCGCCTGGTCCACGGCCGTCTCGGCGGCGCGGCCGAGCCGCCCGGCCCGGACGCCCGCGTCCCCGATCTCACCGCCGCCGGGCCCGAGGGGCGCGCCGCCCGCACCGCGCTGGCCCTGCGCGAGGCCACCGCCGCGCGGGCCTGGACGCTGCTCGACCATCCGATGCTGGCCCTGGAGGTGGCGGGCACTCCCGCGTACCTGGAGCCGGACGCCGTCGTGGTGCATCCCGACGGCCGCTGGACCGTGGTGGAGATCAAGTCGTTCCCGATGATCGACGGGGCCGCCGACGCCGCGAAGGTGGGGGCCGCCGCGCGCCAGGCCGCCGTCTACGTGCTGGCCCTGGAGCAGACCGCCGAGAAGCTGGCGGGGGCCGAGGTGGGCCACCAGGTCGTGCTCGTCTGCCCGAAGGACTTCTCCAACCTGCCCACCGCCGCGCTCGTCGACGTCCGCCGCGAGCGCTCCGTGACCCGCCGCCAGCTGGAGCGGCTGACCCGGGTCGAGGAACTGGCCGCGGCGCTGCCCGAGGGGCTCAGCTTTGATCCCGCCCGGCCCGCCGGGGAGCTGACCGAGGCGGTGTCCGCCGTCTCCGCCGCCTACGCCCCCGAGTGCCTGGCCGCCTGCGAGCTGGCCTTCCACTGCCGTGAGCGGTCCCGCGCCGCCGGCGAGCCGACCGCGCTGGGCCGTTCCGTACGGGGTGAGCTGGGCGGGCTGACCACGGTCGAGGCGGCCCTCGCGGCGGCCACCGGTGCGGGCCCGGCCGACGATCGGACCGCCGACGACCCCACCGCCGCCGCCCTGCGCCACGCGGCCCGGCTGCGCGCCGAGGCGCTGGAGTGGGCCGCCGCCCGACCGCCGCACCACGTACCGGAGACGTCCGCATGTCCCTGCTGAGCACCCTGGCCCGGCTGGAGGCGGTCCGCGCGGGCCGCGCCCAGCCGCTCGCGACCGTACGGCACCGCCATCTGAGCGAGCGCCCGCTGGTCTTCGTACCGCTGACCACGGCCGGTGAGGCGGGGGCTCCGCTCGGCGCGATGGTGGGCACCGACCGGGACGATCCGCGGGTCCTCGTGATACCGCAGCCGCGTGACCGGGACCTGCGCTGGGAGTTCCTGGCCGCTCTGGCGCAGAGCGTGATGCCCTACCTCGACGCCTACGCGGACGTCGTGGAGCCGGCCGAGCGGACCGAGACCGATCCGGAGAGCGGCAAGAAGGTCAAGGTCGAGGCCGAGCTGTGCGTGGACGCGCCGCAGATCATCGTGCCGAGCCGGGCGGGCATCGAGTACGTACGGCTGCTGGGCCGCTCGATGCGGTTCCGGCGGACGGCCGAGGAGGACCCGGACAATCCGTATCCGGCGCCCACCCAGGTGCCGCTGCTGGGCCGCTGGTTCACGCACCTCGCCGAGCGTGCCCGGGTGCCGGGCTCCTCGATGCTGCTGTCGGCCACGGACCTGCTCGGGCGGCACTGGGCGACCGGCCAGAGCAACCTGGAGGACCAGCACCTCGGCTCACTGCTGGGCTGGATGGCTCCGCCGGAGGGCGTCTCGGGGGCCGAGTGGGCGCTGCGCGCGGAGCTGGCGCGGGACAAGGACGGCCAGTTGCTGGTCCCCCCGGCGGGCCCGGCCACCGACCCGGCCTTCGACAACAAGCTGCTCGCCCCGGCGATCGCCCGGTTCGACGCCGCCCGGGCAGGCCGCGCGGGGGACACGGAGGCCGCAGGGCCAGCCGAGCGGGCGGTCCGGCGGCTGGTCGCGGAGCAGATGGAGAGCACCTGGCGCAAGACGTGGGAGGCGATCGACCTGCTGCGCACGCTGCCGCCGGGCGAGCGGGCCGAGGAGCGCTGGACCCGCGACCGCTGGTCCTTCACCGGCCACCGGGACCGCGTCCGCGCGGGCGAACCGCCGCAGCCGCGCCGCGACGACGCGGTGACGGCCGCCCAGAAGCTGGCCACGCGGGAGACCGAGCAGGTACGGCTCGACGCCCAGGAGGCCCTGGACGACCCGCTCGTCATGGCGGGCCGGCGGCTCGCGGGCGAGGCCTTCGCCGGTGAGGTCACCGAAGTGCTGATGGAATGGACGGAAGGGAAGCGGCCGCGCCCCCGCCCGCTGGTCACGATGGCCACGGCCGACCGGCCACAGCTCGCGGACGGAGGCGGCGGGAAGGTGTTCCGCTCGCTGGAGGGACGCCAGCAGGCCGCCGAATTCGTACGGCGCGAGGAGGACGGGCATCTGGTGCTGCGGCTGCTCGACAAGATGGGCGCGGGCCGGGAGCCCGTGCCGGGTTCGGTGCCGGAGAAGGGCGACCGGGTGTGCTGGACGCTGTTCGAGCACGACGCGCGCGGCGGCCCCAAGCTCCCCGACCCGGAGAACACCCCGTGGACGCACGGCGGACCGCCGGGATCCATGGCCGCCGCCGTTCCCCAGCCCGACGCCGTGACCGACGAGGACGTCCTGTGACCGCCTTCGACCCGGGCGCTGCCGCCGCCCAGGCGACCGCCGCCATCCTGCGCGACACCCTGTACGGCACCGAGCGGGGCGTGGTGGTGGATTCCCCGCCCGGGGCCGGCAAATCGACGCTCGTGGTGCGCGCCGCGCGGGAGCTGGCCGCCGCCGGACGCCGGCTGATGGTGGTCGCGCAGACCAACGCCCAGGTCGACGACCTGGTGATGCGGCTCCACGAGAAGGATCCGGACCTGCCGGTCGGCCGGCTGCACAGCAGCGACGGGGACGCGTACGATCCGGCGCTGCGCGAGCTGTCCTCGGTGACCCTGTCCGCGAAGGCGGGTGATTTCGCGGAGCTGCCGATCACCCTGTCGACGGCGGCGAAGTGGGCGTACGTCAAGGACACCGAGCCCTGGCAGCACGCCATCGTGGACGAGGCGTACCAGATGCGCTCGGACGCGCTGCTGGCCGTGGCCGGGCTGTTCGAGCGGGCGCTGTTCGTGGGCGACCCGGGGCAGCTGGACCCGTTCAGCGTGGTCGGCGCCGAGCAGTGGGCCGGCCTGTCCTACGACCCTTCGGCGTCGGCGGTGTCCACGCTGCTGGCGCACAATCCGCAGCTGCCGCAGCACCGGCTGCCGGTGTCCTGGCGGCTCCCGGCGACGGCCGCGCCGCTGGTCTCGCGCGCCTTCTACCCGTACAGCCAGTTCCGCAGCGGTACGGGCCACGGCGACCGGCGGCTCTCGTACGGGGTCGCGGGCGACGGCTCGGGCCCCGACCGGGTGCTCGACGAGGCCGCCGAGTCGGGCTGGGGCCTGCTGGAGCTGCCCGCGCGGCACACCCCGCGCACCGACCCGGAGGCGGTACGGGCGGCCGCGCTGGTGGTCCGCCGGGCCCTGGACCGCGGGGCGGTCACCAGCGACGAGCACTCCCCGGCCCCGACGCCGCTCACCCCGGACCGGATCGCCGTCGGCACCGCCCACCGCGACCAGGCGGCGGCCATCCGCGCGGCCCTGGCGTCGCTCGGCGTCACCGGCGTCACGGTGGACACGGCGAACCGGCTCCAGGGGCGCGAGTACGACCTCACGGTGGTGCTCCACCCGCTGTCGGGCCGCCCCGACGCGACGGCGTTCCACCTGGAGACGGGCCGCCTGTGCGTCCTGGCCTCGCGGCACCGGCACGCCTGCGTGGTGGTGGCCCGCGCGGGCATAGCGGAACTGCTGGACGACCACCCGTCGACGGAGCCCGTGCAGCTGGGGGTGACGGTGAAGTTCCCGGATGGGTGGGAGGCGAACCACTCGGTCCTGGCTCACTTGTCGGAGCACCGGATCGCCTGGCGGCCCTGACGCCGGACGGAGTCCGGCACGCCGCCGGAGGCGGCCGGTGAACACAGCCCCGATGGGTGGGAGGCGAACCACTCGGTCCTGGCCCACTTGTCGGAGCACCGCGTCGCCTGGCGGCCCTGAAGGCGCTACTCCTTGCGGGCGATGCCGAACCGTACGCGGAGCGCCTCGCCCACCTCGGCGAAGGTGCGCAGTTGCTCCGGGGTCAGGACGTCGATCAGGTGCCGCCGTACGGATTCCACGTGCAGCGGGGCTGCCGCCGTGATCGCGTCCACCCCGGAGGGGGTCAGCACCACCTCCGCCCCGCGCGCGTCCGAGGCCACCTCCTCGCGGCGGACGAGGCCGCGCTGCTCCATCCGGGTGAGCTGGTGGGACAGCCGGCTGCGCGACCACTGCATCAGCACCGCGAGCGCACTGATCCGCATGCCGTGGCCCTCGGTGGAGCCGAGCACCGACAGGACGTCGTAGTCGGCCTCGGAGAGCGCACTGTCCTGGCTGAGGTCGCGCGCGATACCGGCGTTGACCAGCGGAAACATGCGCCGCCACGCGTACCAGGCCTGCTGCTCGGACTCGGTGAGCCAGCGAGGCTCGGGCTCGGGGGCTTCCGTCATGGGGCAACCCTAGTACTGAAGTCGGTGATACGTCACCTACCTAGTTGACATATCACCGATCACCGGTTTTGCTAGGTGACACGTCAACAACCAGACTGGCGCCACCACCGACCACCTGAGGGAGTTCCCGCATGACGCGCCTGCACGTCATCTCCGCCGCCACCCGCCCCACCTCCTCCGGCCGCCCCCTGGCCCGCTGGGTCACCGACCGGGCCCGCGAGCACGGCGGCTTCGAGGTCACCCCCGTGGACCTCGGCGAGATCGCGCTGCCCTTCCTCGACGAGCCCGAGTACGCCTCCAGCGGCATCTACACCCACCAGCACACCCTCGACTGGAGCGCCCTCGTCGACTCCGCCGACGCGTTCGTCTTCGTCCTGCCGATGTACAACGGCGGTTTCACCGCGCCGTTCAAGAACGCCATCGACTTCCTGTACCGCGAGTGGCAGGGCAAGCCGGTCGGCCTGGTCAGCTACAGCGCCGGCCCCACCGGCGGCGCGCCGGCCGCCGAGATGCTGCTGCCGGTGCTCACCCGGCTCGGCATGCTGCCCGCCGAGCGGTCGGTGGCCATCCCCGGCATCAACGCCCTGATCGGGGACGAGGGCTTCGAGGCCCCGGCGGACCTCGCGGCCGAGCTGGCCGGCGTACTCGACGAGGTCGCGGCGCTGGCGAAGGAACCCGCCACCGCCTGACATCGGGCACCCTTGCGCGACGCTGGACAATGGAGGGTGGCCCGGAAGGATTCCGTACGCGCAGCAGGAGGACACGCATGGCAGAGCCCGAGCGGACCGAGCGGAGGCTGCGGCCCGCGCCGCTGCTCTTCGAGCCCTCGGAAGCCGCCACGGACCCGGAGCACTTCTTCGACCTGGAGTCGATCGAAGACCCGCGCGAGCTGCTCGTCCGCGCGACCGAGCTGACGCTGGCCTTCCGGGCGGCGCAGGACCGGGCGGTTGAGTTCCAGGCCCTGGCGGCGGCCCAGCTGGCGGATCCCCGGCGTTTCGACCGGCTCTCGCCGGAGGCGATCGCGGCGGTCGCGGAGTGGACCCCGGACTATGCGCGCAAGATGATCGAATTCGGCGAGGACCTCCAGCGCGACTCGGGACCCGACGCCCCTTAGGCCTCTCGGGCCCGGCCCGGCCCGGCCCCGCCGCGGCGGGGCCGGGCGAGGGCGCGCACCCGGAAACCGGCGCAGTGCGGTGGCATATGCGGGGCGGAACATACCGCAGCCCCTCCTACCCTGTCCCGGTTTTCGGTAACTCAAGGCAGCCGCGGCGCTACGCGCGGTAGACCTTGGCGTATGACGACCCTGACGACGGCCGCCCGCTGCTCCGCCTCCGACGGCCTCCACGCACGCACCGCGCCCGCCACCCACGTCACCCCGCAGGGCGCCGCCTGGCTGACCTCCGCCTCGGCCCATCCGCGCAGCACCCTCGCCGCCTGGCAGGACCGGCCGGCCGCGCCCGCCGTACTGCCCTGCGGGACCGTGTTCGACGTCGTCAACGTCCCCCTCGTCCTGGGCCGCCGGATGCTCGACCTGCTCTGGGAGCAGGGCCCGGGCTCCGGGCCCGCCGCCGTGCACCGGGGCCGGATGCTGCTCTTCGCCGCGCCCGGTACGGCCCACCGGCTCCCGGCCCTGCTGGCCTGGGAGGAATGGAGCCCGGACGCCGCGGCCCCGCTCTGCCACGGCCTCGGAGACGCCGTCACCGTGCCCCCGCTGGCCTCCGGGCCGGGCCCGTCCCGCTGGCTGGTGGCCCCGGACGCCCGGCTGCCGTGGCTGCCCGGCCCGGACTCCCTGCTCTGGGCTTTTCTGCACGCGGCCCGGGTCTCCGTATCGATTTTTCCTTCCGCCGATCGGGGTGCTAATGTCTACGACGTCAGCAAGCGCCGCTAGCTCAGTTGGTTAGAGCAGCTGACTCTTAATCAGCGGGTCCGGGGTTCGAGTCCCTGGCGGCGCACAGACGGAAAAAGGCCCCCACGCGAGTGGGGGCCTTTTTCGTGTCCGCTCTCCGCGCTACGTCGTGATCTTCACGGTGTAAGCGCCCGACGGGGTCCGGTCCGCCACCTCGATCGTGATCCGCTCCCCCGGCACGGTGAACGTCTCCCCCACCTCCAGCGGCGCGTCCGCCAGCGGCGGGTAGACCGAGCGGTCCCAGCACGCCTCCGTCCGCGGATGCGCGTCCAGCACCTCGATCGGCCCGCCGCCCGAAGCCGCCTCGTTGCTGACCCGGTAGACCAGTACGCCCTCCGTGCAGGTGTCCCCGTCGTTGCCGGAGGAGCCCCGCGCCTCGATCGCGATCGCGCTGCCGGGGCCCGTACGGACGACCGCGAGCCGGGTCCCGCCCGTGCCGCCGACCGGCGGGGCCTCGGCGAGCGGCTGGAGGGTGTGCAGTGAGGAGCCCGACCGCACGCAGTCCACCTGCGCCGGGTCCAGCCAGCCCAGCTTCCACTTGTGCCAGGCGAAGAGGTCCGGGGCCATGCCGAACTGGCTGCCCATGACGTCCCAGTCGCCGACGTAGGTGTCCCAGTCGCCCTTGCCGTCCGTCGGCCGGTGGTAGAGGTCGGGCAGGTCGAAGACGTGGCCCGTCTCGTGCGCCAGCACGTTGCGGTCCGGCGGGTGCTGCTCGAAGACGGTGACGATCCGCCGCAGCTGCGTGCCGTCGGCGCTGATGGGGCGCTCGAAGTTCACGACCTTGGTGGCGTCGGAGTCCACCCCGGGCGCCTCGGGGTCGGCGACGAAGTACACGACGTCGTACGCGCCGAAGTCCACCTCGGCGTCGGCGGCGGTGACCGCGTCCCGCAGGTAGGCCGCCCGGTCCTCGGGGGCCCAGTCGCGCCGTATGCCGTACGCGGTGGACGGGCGGGGCATCCGGATCCAGTGCTTCTGCGGGTGCGGGACCAGCTGGAACCGCCCGTAGGAGGCCCGCTCGAAGAAGTCGCTGGTGGCCGGGAAGTAGTCGGAGGTCAGCTCGTCGGGGGTGAGGGTGGTGCGGTGGTCGGGGAAGGAGAGGAAGACCATGACCGCGTTGAGGGTCCGCTCGGGCTTGGGGTAGGCGCGGTTCCAGGTGTCCAGGCCGAGGGAGTGGTGCGCCGCCGTACGGGAGAGCGCGCAGGGGCCCGCCCCTGGATCGGCCACCGCGGGGCCGGCGACGAGCGACATGGCGGCCAGCGCCGTCATGGAGGTGAGGACGGCCGCCGCACTGCGCATGTGGGAGCGGTCCACTCCCCCGGGTGTCTGCTGTCGCGGCACATGGACCTCCGGTGGTGGTTTCGTACCCTCCTGTCCACCTTGAGGCGATTGTCTTACTAATGCCCTGTTCCGCTGCCCCACATGAGTGAGTGGTGCGGCAAGTCGGTGACCCTCGGACTTCACGCACTCACCTACAGAACGTCACGACCGATCACGGGAGATCAGCCATGAGCCCCGGATGCTCACACGCGCGCAGAAACGATCGGGCGGGGGAGGGCCGACGGTCCGTCAGCACGGCGCCCGCGCGGCGTCAGCACGCCGAACGACCCTGCTCCGCACGGCGGCGCCGCTGGATAGGCCTCCCGGCAGCCTCTATGATCGGCACACTTTCCTGCACGGACACTCACGAACACTGCGGGAGCCAACGGTGAGCGGAACCTCAGAGGGAACCGGTTCGGCGGCCGACAGCATCCGATCGGCCCTTACGGAGCGTCACCCAGCAGTGCCGGCCGTGCCGGGCATGTCGCCGGCGCCGTCCGGAGCGTCGTCCGGCCTCACGGCCGAACCGCGCGACTACCGGGCCGCCTTCGACGCGGCCCATCTGGCGATGGCCCTCGTCGGCCGGGACGGCGACGTCATCGCCGCCAACCAGGCCCTCGCCGGCCTGCTGGGCACCGCGCCGCACGCGCTCGCCGGGCAGGCCGCCGCCGACCTGGTGGACCTGGCGGCGGAGGCCCGTACCTGGCAGGCCTACCAGGAGGTGCTGCGCGGACGGCAGGCCCGGCTGCGCTGCACGCGCCGCCTCAAGCACCCCGACGGGCATTCGCTGTGGACCGAGGTCACCCTCGGCCCCGTACCCGGCACCAGGGACGTCCTGCTGTCCGTCGCCGACATCAGCGACCGGCGCGACCTCCAGGCCCGCCTGCGCCACCTCCAGATGCACGACCCCGTGACCCGGCTGCCCAACCGGGCGCTGTTCTTCGAGCGGCTCTCCGCCGCCCTGGAGGCGTCCTCGTACGGGCAGGGCGGCGGCACGGGCCGGATCGGCCTGTGTTACCTGGACCTCGACGGGTTCAAGGCGGTCAACGACACCCTGGGCCACCGGGTCGGCGACCGGCTGCTGACCGCCGTCGCGGCCCGGCTGACCCAGTGCGCCGACCAGTGCGGGTACGGGCGCACGGGCGGGCACCTGGTGGCCCGGCTCGGCGGCGACGAGTTCGCGCTGCTGGTCGAGGACTCCACCGGGACCGAGCAGCTCGCGGACCTGGCGCGCAGCGTACTGGCCGCCGTACAGGAGCCCTTCGACCTGGCCGGACAGCGGTTGTCGGTGTCCGCGTCGATCGGGGTCGTGGAGCGGGCCTCGGCCGGGACGTCGGCGACCGGGCTGATGCAGGCCGCGGACACGACCCTGTACTGGGCGAAGGCGGACGGCAAGGCCCGCTGGACCCTCTTCGACCCCGAGCGCAACGCCCACCGGATGACGCGGCAGGCGCTCTCCTCCACCCTGCGCCCGGCGGTGGAGCGCGGCGAGTTCGTGCTGGAGTACCAGCCGCTGGTGGACCTGGAGAGCGGGGTGGTGCGCGGGGTGGAGGCCCTGGTGCGCTGGAAGCACCCGCAGTTCGGCACTCTGACGCCGAATCGGTTCATCGGCATCGCCGAAGAGGACGGCTCCATCGTGCAGTTGGGGCAGTGGGTGCTGCGTACGGCGTGCCGGCAGGCGCGGCGCTGGCAGATCGAGCAGCCCAGCGACTCGCCGGTGTTCGTCTCCGTGAACGTGGCCGTGCGGCAGGTGTGGGACTCGGACCTGGTGGGCGATGTCGCGGAGATCCTCGCCGAGACGGGCCTGGCCCCGCAGCTGCTCCAGCTGGAGCTGACGGAGTCCGCGGTGATGGGCTCGGCGGGCCGGCCGCTGCAGGCCCTCCAGTCGCTGAGCGACATGGGCGTACGGATCGCCATCGACGACTTCGGCACGGGCTACTCGAACCTGGCCTACCTGAGCCGGCTGCCGGTGTCGGTGCTGAAGCTGGACGGCTCCTTCGTACGCGGCTTCCGCTACGAGGAGGGCACGCACCCGAACCCGGCCGACGAGACCATCGTGGAGGCCTTGGTCCAGCTCGCCCACCGCCTCGGCCTGACGGTCACGGCGGAATGCGTGGAGACCGCCGGCCAGGCGGCCCGGCTGCGCCGCGTCGGCTGCGACACCGGCCAGGGCTGGCTCTACTCCCGCGCGGTGGCCCCGGAACGGATCGCCGAGATGATCGGCGCCCGCCCGGACAGTCCCAGTCCTTAGACGCGACCGCCCCGGCCCTCTGGGAAGAGGACCGGGGCGGTCACCGCTCGGCGCGGGGTGGGGGGAGATCAGCAGGCGCCGAGGTCCTTCCAGACACCCCATTCACCGGTGGTGCCCGGCGTCTCGTTCTGCGTCCACCACTGGGCCTTCCACTTGCGGCCGTTGTGGGAGACCTCGCTGCCGCCGGTGTAGACGGTGCCCGCGACGTAGGCCGGGGTCGCACCGCATCCGGTGGTCGGCGGCGGAGTCGTCGGCGGGGTCGTGGTGGGCGGCGGAGTCGTCGGAGGCGTGGTGACCGGCGGCTGCGTGGTACCGCCGAGGGCGTCCGAGATCTGGTTCAGCAGGGTGGTGTTGGTGTCCAGGCCGAGCAGCGAGTACATCATCGCGCCGGCCAGGCCGCGCTGCTTGCCGTACTCGACGCGGGCCTGGATGGACTTCTGGTTCAGGCCGGTGAAGAACTCGCCGTCCTTGTAGAAGTACGAGGCCTTGGCCTGGTCGTCCCAGAAGGTGCTCGCCGGGTTGTCGACGATCCCGCCGAGTTCCTTGTAGTTGGCGATGCCGGCCTGCTGGCTGGTGGGCCGGGCGGCGGAGGCGCCGGTCGCGCTCTGGGCGAGGCCGTTGGTGGTCCCGGCGGGGACGCCCTTCCAGCCGCGGTAGTAGAACTCGTAGCCCAGCGTCAGCTTGTTCGCGGGGAAGCCGCCCGCGATGCCGTAGGCCGGGTTGCCGTCGATCCAGGAGTCGATCGCGTTGTCGATGCTGTACTTCTGGGTGCCCGGAGCGATCGGGTCGGTCGGGTCGGCGGCCGACGGGTACAGCGGGGACTGGTGGTACGTCGGTCCGTCGCCGTCCCAGGAGCCGTGCATGTCGTAGGTCATGATGTTCGCGTAGTCGAGGTACGCGCCGATCTTGTCCGTCTCGATGTGCTTGATCTTGTCCTGGCCGGCCGGGAGCGCCGAGGTCAGCAGGTACTTCTTGCCGCCGTTGGCCTGGCCGTGGGCGTCGAGCTGCGTACGGAACTCCTTGAGCAGGAGCGTGAAGTTCTGCTTGTCCTCGGGGGCGTAGTGGTTGCCGAGGTGGCCGCCGGCCGAGCCCGGGTACTCCCAGTCGATGTCGATGCCGTCGAAGATCCCGGCCGCGCTGCCCGCGCCACCGAAGCCGCCCTCGACCGGCAGGTTGCCCTTGATGTACTGGTCGACGCAGGAGGACACGAGCTTCTTGCGGGAGGCGTCGGTCTTCGCCGCGTCGCTGAAGTACTTCGAGTAGGTCCAGCCGCCCAGCGAGATGTTGATCTTCAGGTGGGGGTATTTCGCCTTCAGCTGCTTGAACTGGTTGAAGACGCCCACGATCGGCTGGTCCCACTTGTCGGCGACGCCGCTGACGCTGTCCGCCGCGCTGAAGGTCTTCTGGTAGTCGGCGTACGAGTCACCGGCGCCGTCACCGGCGTTGGGGTTGGCGTCGTCACCCGCCGCCTTGTTCGCCTCGAAGCAGGTGAGCTCGGTGGGGTGGATGTTGCCGAACGAGTAGTTGATGACGTCCAGCTTGCCCGCTATGCCGCGGGTGTCGAGGTGCTTGGGGTAGAAGGCGTTCCCGTACACGCTCCACTGGTCGTAGTAGGCGATGCGGACGCCGCCTGTGCTCGCGGTGGTGGTGTCCGCGGCCTGCGCGGTGCCGGGTCCCGCGAAGGAGGCCAGCGCTCCGGCTGCCAGCGCGGCCGTGGCGGCGGCCGCGATGAGGGGTTTACGGATGTGCATGAACTGACTCCGGGGGTGGGAGGGGGGAGCATCAGCTTCAGGTGAGAGAAGTGATAGCGATCTCCGACCTTCCCAGTCAATGGTTTGGACCAAAGAAGGACTAGACCACTGGGTTACCAAATGCCCTCGTCAGAGACCTGAGCACGCATCAGAAACCGCTCGCCACCCCGGATGACGAGCGGTTTAAGGGTGCCTTAGGCCACGCTCCCGCAAGGTTTCGGCAACAAACCAGCCAAACCCCGTTCGCCTGCCCTCAAGACGGAATCGAGCCTTCCGTCGGCATCTCGTACGCATCTGCGACGAGCCGGTACGAGTGCGACCGGGCAGCGCCGCTGTGGGCGTTGGCCGTCAGCATCAGCTCGTCGGCGCCCGTCCGCTTCACCAGCCCGTCGAGCCCGGCCCGGACCTCGTCCGGCGTGCCGTGGACGATGTTCGCGAGCCAGCCCTCGACGAACTCCCGCTCCAGCGGGGAGAAGGGGTACGCGGCCGCCTCCTCGGGCGTCGGGACCAGCCCCGGCCGGCCGCTGCGCAGCCGGAGCATCGACAGCGCGCCGGTGAGCACCTGAGCCCGCGCCTCGCCCTCGGTGTCGGCGGCGAGCGCCGAGACCCCGATGAGCGCGTACGGGGCGTCCAGCACCGCCGAGGGCCGGAAGCTCTGCCGGTAGAGGTCGAGCGCGGGCAGGGTGCCGGCCGCCGAGAAGTGGTGGGCGTACGCGAAGGGCAGGCCGAGCTCGCCCGCGAGGCGGGCACTGAACCCGGAGGACCCGAGCAGCCACAGCGGTGGCCGCCCGGCGGGGCCCTGCACCGGCCCGGGTACGGCGTGCACCCGGGCGTACGGGTGCCCGTCGGGGAAGTCGTCGTCGAGGAAGCGGGTGAGCTCCATGAGCCGGCGGGGGAAGTCCTCCGCGGCCTCGTCCAGCCGCCCGGATCCGCGCAGCGCGGCGGCGGTCCGCGGGTCGGTGCCGGGCGCCCGGCCGAGCCCGAGGTCCACCCGGCCGGGCGCCAGGGCCTCCAGGGTGCCGAACTGCTCGGCCACGGCCAGCGGGGCGTGGTTGGGCAGCATGACCCCGCCCGAGCCGAGCCGGATCCGGGAGGTGTGGGCGGCGAGGTGCGCCAGGATCACGGCCGGGGAGGAACTGGCGACCCCGGGCATCGAGTGGTGCTCGGCGACCCAGTGGCGGTGGTAGCCCCGGGACTCGGCGAGCCGGGAGATCTCCACGCTAGTGCGCAGCGACGCGTGGGCGGTGCTGCCGCTGCCCACGGTGACGAGGTCGAGCACCGACAGCGGCACCGGCGCCCCGCCCCGGACGGTCCCGCGGACCGGATCCGCGCCGCCCGCCCCCTCGCCCGTATGCCTGCCGGCGTCCCCGGTGTCGCTCATCGTCGCTCCGTCCCGTTCAGCTCGTCACGTCCGTACGAAGAAGTCGAACCGTGAGCGCTTCGCGGGCATTCCCGGCGGACCGGGAGACGTGAGCATGCCGAGGGCATATGCCAGGCGAGTAGATCCTGGCCGGGGGCCTCGATTAAGCCACCAATCTCATCAACACACGTCCCACGCAGGCCTCTTGATGGCTATCGTGGTAGAGCAAGCGGTAACAACCTGGTAGGGGGAAAACCGTGGCGCTGAAGCCCGAGCCGACCGCGCCGTTCCACTCGGTGCAGTACGCCCTGCGCGTACTCGAAACGATCGCACGGCACACCGGAGGTGTGACCGACGCGCAGATCGCGCGTGAGACCGGCCTGCCCGCGGCCCATCTCGCCCCGATGCTGCTCATGCTGCGCCGAGAGGGGTACGTACTCCAGGTGTCGGACGGCGCCTATGCCATAGGGGATTCTCTCGTCCTGCTCGGCTCCGGCACCAACCGGCAGCAGGCTCTGCAGGAGAAGCTCCAGGAGACCCTGGACCGGCTGCGGGACTCCGTCGGCGCGGCGGTCTACATCAGCCGGTACGTGGACGGCGAGGTGCGCATCACCCAGTTCGCGGACAGCCCGCGCACCCCGAAGGTGCACGAGTGGGTCGACTTCCGCTCGGCCGCGCACGCCAGCGCGGTCGGGAAGTGCCTGCTGACCCAGCTCGACCTGAACGGGCGGCGTGACCACCTGTCCCGGCACAAGATCGCCCGGCTCACGTCGAAGACGATCGTGAACGAGCGGATCCTCTTCTCCAAGCTGGACAGCCAGCCGGCCACCGTGCCCGTGCTGGACCTCCAGGAATACGCGGTGGGCACCGTCTGCGCCGCCGTACCGATCACGGCGGGTGCCGCGGTCGGCTGCCTGGCCCTGTCCCTGCCGGTCGAGCACGCCCACCGGCTGCGGGCCGCCGCGGACACACTGAACCGGAAGGCCGCGCCGCTGCTGCTGTCACTCACCTTGTAAGAGCGTTGTAAGAGCGGGCGACGTCGGAGGGTACGGCGGAAACACTTCGGGCGGTTCCCGGTGAACCGGAAACCGCCCGAAGTACAGGTGCGCCGCCAGGGACTCGAACCCCGGACCCGCTGATTAAGAGTCAGCTGCTCTAACCAACTGAGCTAGCGGCGCCTGACAGAGAAAATACTACCTGCTCCTCAAGGGTGCTCAAAGCCAGGGGGCAGGGGCAGCGGCGCCGTACGCGTCAGCGGTCCAGGAGGGCCGCCCGGCCGTGGGACTCGTACGCGGCCAGGAGCCCGGCACGGTCGGCCTCCGTCAACCGGCGGTAGCCCCCGGCACGGGAGCGGTGCCAGACCGGGTCCGGGCACCGGAAGCCGGCTCGGCGCAGGGCGACGCGGTGGATCTTGTTCGTCGCCGTGACCGGCATGGCGTCGAGGAGCCGCACGTAGCGCGGGGCCGTCTTCGTGCCCAGGTCCGGCTGCGCGGCCAGGAACGCGGCGAACGCCTCCGGGTCGAAGGTCACGCCCTCCCGCAGGGCGACCGCGGCCATCACCTGGTCCCCCGCCGCCTCGTCGGGAACGGCGTACACGGCGACGGCGGCCACCGCCTCCCACCGGGCCAGGATGTTCTCGATCACCGCGGCGGCCAGGTTCTCGCTGTCGACCCGCAGCCGGTCGTCCGTACGGCCCGCGAAGTAGAGGAAGCCGTCCGGGTCACGGAAGAAGAGGTCCCCGGTCCAGTACCAGCCGTCCCGCGTCCGCGCGGCCTCGGCGGCGGGATTGCGCCAGTAGCCCTCGAAGAGGCTGCGCCCCCGGTTGACCAGCTCGCCGATGGCTTCGGCGTCGTTGAGCAGCCGACCCTCCCCGTCGAGCACCGCGGCCGGGCATTCCAGGCCCGTCCCGGGGTCGACGACCGCCAGGTCGTCCCCGGCGCCCGCCCGGCCCAGCGCGCCCGGCGGGGTGTCCGGGGTGCTCTGGACGGAGGCGCCGCCCTCGGTGGCCCCGTAGCCCTCGACCAGCCGGACCCCGAACCGCTCGGCGAAGCGGGCCGCGTCGACCGCTCCGGCCTCGGTGCCGAAGCCGAGGCGCAGGGTGTGCTCGCGGTCGTCGGGGCGGGGCTCGGTGGCGAGGAGGTACTGGACGGCCCTGCCGACGTAGGTGAAGTACGTGGCCCCGTACGCCCGCACGTCGCCCAGGAAGGCGGAGGCCGAGAAGCGCGGCCGCAGCGCCACCGAGGCCCCGGCGGCGAGGGCGGGCAGCCAGTCGGCGATGACGGCGTTGCCGTGGAAGAGCGGCATGCAGATGTAGTGGACGTCGTCCGGGGTGACCGAGAAGCGGCGGGCCAGGGAGCGGCCGGCGGTGGCGAGGCGGCCCTGGGTGCAGATGGCGGCCTTGGGGGCGCCGGTGGAGCCGGAGGTGAAGTACAGGAGCAGCCGGGTGTCGGTGCCGGGCGCTCGCACGACGGCTTCGCCGGGTTTCGCGGCGGCGTACGGGGCGAGCAGCGCCTCGTACGCCTCGGTGCCGGTCACCAGCATCCGGACGCCGGGGAGGTCGAGGCCGCGCAGCAGCGGGAGGTGGGCGCGCTCGGTGACCAGGATCCGGCAGTCGGTGTGCAGGATGTCGCGGGCCAGCTCGGGGCCGCGCCGGGTGGGGTTGATCCCGGCGACGGCGGCCCCGGCGAGGGCCGCCGCGCCGAGCCAGAAGGGAAACTCGGGGGTGTTGTCGAGCAGCACGCCCACGTGCGGCTCGGCCCCCGGCGGCAGCAGGTCGACGAGCAGCGCGGCGCGGGCGGCGGCCTCCTGGGCGGTCCGGTGGTGGCTGAGGACGGTGGCGCCGTGCTTCAGGCCGGGCCGGTGGTCGCCCCATCGGCGCGCCACGAGCTCCGCGACGGTTCGGGGTGCATCGGATGAAGTCGTCGTCCGCATGCCGCCGGAGGTTAGCTGACGTTACGTCAGAACTGAACGTCGGAGCAGACGTAGAAGGCCATCGGGGTGTCGTGCACGGTCCAGACGGCCAGGATCAGGTGCCGGCCCGTCTTACCGCTCGGCATGGCGCCCTGGTGGACGGTGGTCATGGCGGGGCGGGCGCCGTTGTAGGCGACCGTGAGGAAGGGCTGGGGGTCGAGGGAGGCCCGGGTGAGCGGCTTGGTCGGGTCCCAGCCGTTGTGGGTGACGTAGTACCTGAAGTCGGTGGTGGCGTGGTTGGCGGTGAACTGCCAGCGGAAGCCGTAGCTCTGACCCGTGGTGACGCGGGTCGCGGGCCAGGCGCCGCCGCGCGGGTCGTCGAGCTGGGCGAACTCGCCGTGACCGGCGGCGCATATGCGGCCGTCGGCGGGTCCGGCCGCCGGGAAGCCCTTGGGGCCCTCGACGCTCTGGGGCTCCCACTGGATGGGGCCGCAGTCGGAGACGGTCTTGTTGGCACAGAGCTTCTGGCGGCTGACGGGGGTGTCGGTGTAGCCGTGGCTGCTCGCGCTGGGCGCGCCGAGGAGGGCGACACCCGCGAAGAGGCCGAGACCGAGCGCGGCGGCGCCGGCCGCCCGGGCGGGGCGCGAGGGCCCTGCGGGCCGTGCGGGCATGCGGAAGGGACGCATGATGCTCCTTGTGACGTGGGGGGAGTCGGGCAAGGGCGTGCGCACGCGTGGGGATGGTTTCAGGTCTAGACCAAGTCCCAGAGTATTGACGAGAGTTGGCCACGTCCATACCAAAAGACGAACGGGTGGTCCGCTCATTACCGGCCACCCGTTCGCCTTTGGTACTGCGTCGCCTCCTGTTACTGCTCGGACCTGCCGGTGTAGAACGCCACGGTGAGGTCCTTCACCAGCGCCTTGCGCTCGTAGTCGTCGAGTTCGACGATCCCGCGCGAGGTGAGCCGGTGGACGGTGTCGTCCACGGCGTCGACGACCGAGGTCAGCACCGTGTCCCGGTGCTTGGCGTCGATCGCCGCGACCCGGCGCCGGCGCATGGCCTCGGCCACCTCCGGCGCGTACTCGATCCGGGTGGGCTGGGCGGAGAACACCTCGACACCCACGGCCTCGGTTTCGGCCGCCAGCATCCGGGTCAGCGCGTCACCGACGGCCTCGGCGTCGCGCAGGGTCGGGGCGTCCTCGTGGAAGGCGTCGGCGGGGAGCTGGGACAGCACGCGGGCCATCGCCGACTCGACCTGTTCGGCGAGGTACTCCGTGTGGTCCTCGACGGCGAGGGTGGCGCGGGCGGTGTCCTTGACCTGCCAGACGACCTGGACGACCACTTGGAGGGCGAGCCCGCCGGAGTCGACGGCGGGCATCGGCTCGCTGCGCCAGTGCCGCAGGCGTACGTCGACCCGCCGGCGCAGGAGGAGCGGACTGATCCAGGTCAGGCCGGTACGGCGGACCGTGCCGCGGTAGCTCCCGAAGAGGGTGAGCACCCAGGCGTGGCCGGCCTTGGCGCGGCCGAGTCCGCCGAGGGCGAGGAGCGCCACGATGCCGAGGAAGGCGAGCGGGGGCCAGTGCGTGGCGCGCAGCCCGTGGTAGGCGCGGGGGGTCGCCCCGAATGCGGCGCCGAGGGCGTCGGGGACGGCCCCGGCCCGCCACAGGACGGCCCCGCAGCCCGCGAGGGCGAGCCCGCCGAGGGACACGGCGATCCAGCCGGGGAGCACCGGGCCGCGGTGCTCCCGGAGCCGGTCGTCGCCCCGGGGGACGCGGCGGCCGGCCGGCGGCTTTTCGGCCGGCCGCCGGGTGGGGGCGGGAGCCGGGGGCTGCTGGGCGGGTCGGGGCTGCGGCTGCGCGAACGGGAGGTGCACCGGGATGTCGGTGACCGCCGTGCCGCGCGGCGGGCGCACCAACGGGATGTCCTGCGTGTCGCCGTCCTGCGCCTCGACGCCGCGGGCGACGGCCTGAGCGACGATCTCGGGTACGGCGGGGCCGGGGATACCGCTCCCCGCCGGATGCGGAATGTCCACCGCCCCTGCCCGGGCGGCCGGTACGTCGCTCCGCCCGGCGGGGACCGAGGTGTCGACCCACCGCCCGGGTCGCGGCGCGGGCTCGGGGCGCGGCTCCGGCTCCGGCTCCGGCTCCGGCGCGGCCGGATGCGCCGCCCGGGCGGGGCGATCCGGGACAGCGGCCAAGGGGCGGTGCGACGTCGCGGGGACCTCGCCCGTGGACACCGGCTCCAGCGGCGCGGGGATGCCGGCCACCCAGGCCGGGCGAGCCGGGGACTCGGGGTGCGGCCACGACTCCGGCGTGGGCGGGTACGTGGTCCGGGCGGGGCGGTCCGGCGCAGCCGCCGGGCGAGCAGGGGGCTCCAGGTGCGACCGCGGCTCCGGCGCCGCCGGGTACGTGGCCCGGGCCGGCTCCGGCCGGGGCGCCGGGGGTGTCGGCGCCCACAGCGGGCGGTCCCCCGCAACGCCCAGGGGGGCGGGGGCCTCGGCGGCGGCCACCGGCACCGGCTCCGCCGAACCCCAGGCCTGGCGGTTCTGCGGCTGCGGTTCCGGTGCGGCCGGATGCGCCGGCTCGGCGGGCTGCGGCTGCCGCTGCGGCAGCGCCGCGTACGCCGCCCGGACAGGGGGGCCGGCGGGCGGCGGGGTGGACGGGACGTGGAAGGTGCCCGTCGTGGACGTGGTGCGCGTGGGGTACATCGTTGCCTCCGTCATGCGAACAGCCGGCGCCAGGTTTCGGGGCCCGGGTAGCCGTTGGCCGAGGCGCCGCGCCAGCCCTGGGCGCGCTGGAAGGCCTCGACGTTGCGGCGGTCGGCCTCGCTCCAGCGGGGGCCCGGGCCGGACGTGTAGTACTTGCCGAAGCCCTTCCGCACCAGCCGGCGGCCAAGGGCGGTGATGGACGGGTGGGACACCCCCGGGCGGAAGACGGACGAGCCCGGGAACGCGGAAACCCCTCCCGGCCCCGGCTGACCCGTCACCGGCGGGATCGGCGGAGTCGGGGTCGGCGGAGTCGGCGGCTTCGGGGTCGGCGGCTTCGGCGGCTTGGGGGTCGGCGGCTTCGGCGGCTTGGGGGTCGGCGGCTTCGGCGGGTGCGGATTCGTCGTATTCGTCGGCGCGATGTCCTTGCCCCGGCGTTCGGCCAGCAGCCGCCAGGTGTGGGCGCCGGGAAGGCCGTCCGCCTCCGCGCCCGTCCAGCCCTGCGCGCGCTGGAAGGCCTGCGTGGCCAGCCGGTCCGAGTCGGTCCACCGCGTGCCCGCGCCCTGGGGGTAGAAGCGGGAGCCGCCGCGTCCGATGAGCATCCTGCCCAGTTCGGCGACGTGGCTGTTGTTCGCGCCCGGCCCGAACTTCGACGTGCCCGGGAAGGCCTTCGATCCCACGGGCGCGGGGCCCGGCGCGGGTTCCTCCGGAACGATCCCGCCCGTCACCCCGTTGAACCGGTACGGCAGGTATTTCGCCGCGTTGTTCCAGTACCCGTACGGCGTGGCCTGCTTCCGCGTCGTCGGCCGCGTCTGCTCGTAGGCGATGTAGTGCGTGCGCCTCCCGTCGACCCAGCCGCCGAAGAGGGTCACGTGCGAGCCCTTGTTGGGGTCCGCCGGGTTGTGGAAGAGCAGCATGTCCCCCGGCAGCAGCTCCTCCTTGGTGATCCGGGTGGCGAACGTGGCCAGGCTGCCGGTCCACTCGTTCGTGCCGAGGTTCCAGGCCATCGAGACGTAGCCGGAGCAGTCCTGCCGGTAGCCGTCCGTCCAGTACGCGGACATGCTGTAGGGGACCTTCGCGTCCAGCCACAGCTTCGCCCGGTTGATGATCGTCGTCCGGTCGGTGCGCCGTACGGCGGCCGGTGCGCCGGGCAGGCCGCCGGGAGATCCCGCCGGGGGCCGGTTGCCGGTGCCCGGCCGGCCGTGCAGCGGGGCCCGGTCGCCCTGCGGCGTGCCGGGGTCGTCCAGGGCCACCGGCCCGGGACCGGGCAGCGGCTTGTGCGCGGCGAGCGCGGTCGCGCCGCCACCGCTCAGGACGACGCCGGCCGCGGTGGCCAGTACCAGCGCGCGGCGGGCGCCGCGCGCGGCGGGGTGTCCGCCGTCGCGCAGAGGTATGGCCCGCCCGCGCGCGAGGGTGCGGCGTCGGTGCGCGCAGCCCAGGCACGCGCAGTCAGCCGCGGGGTCGTACTCCTCGAAGACCGGCATGGGCATAGACATAGACGTCTGTACATGCATCGGAGGCAGCATCGTCATGCGGTTTCCGTCCACTCCCCTGCTCGTCCACTGGTCGGCCGGGCACGCGTCTGTCGGGCCGTCAGTTGCGGCTCGGCCAGACATATCGTGCACGATAAACCCCACAAACGTGGGTTAATCGGACAACGCGGGCGCGGCTGGTCTCGAGCACCGGCGGAGGTGGGGTAGAGTTTTCCCTGTCACCAAGCGCCGCTAGCTCAGTTGGTTAGAGCAGCTGACTCTTAATCAGCGGGTCCGGGGTTCGAGTCCCTGGCGGCGCACAGACGAAAGAAGCCCCTCACAG